>NZ_JACKZU010000211.1:0-14000 GCF_014222165.1 Nostoc sp. 2RC | reverse complement strand
GGGTAAAGGGGAAAGGGGAAAGATTTTATTGTTTTAATGACTGATTTATAGATTGAATTTGATTAGATAGCATACGGCTCAACTCCATAGCTTGATTAGAAAGTTGTGTATAAGTTGGTTGGTCTAGATAGCCCACTTCTAAAGCTACTCTTAAAAGACTGCAAACTTCACCAGCAGACCCTTTAGCAATATTTAGAAAATTTAAGTATTCTTTGCGAGAATATCGTTCAAATCCTTCTGCAATATTTGTAGGTATTGATACGGTTGCACGTCTTAACTGATCTCTTAAACCAAAATCTTTACTCAGTTCACCTTCCTTAGTCCTTAAGTATATTTGCTTAACTAAATCAATACCTTTTTGCCATACTTTTAAATCCTCAAAAGTTTCAATTTTTTTCCTTTCCCTTCCTTCCCTTTCCCCTTTACCCTTTCCCCCTTCCCCTTTCCCCTTTCCCAGTGACACTGCGCTAAGGGTTATTAACTAGTTCGGCGATGGTGGCTAGAAAGTTATGTTCGGAATAGGGTTTAGTCAAGTAAGCTTTCGCCCCTAGAGCTAAAGCTAATTGGCGGTGCTTCTGTCCGCTACGGGTCGTGAGCATCACCACGGGAACCCTTGACAAACGCTCGTCTTGGCGATGGTGTTCTAAAAACTCAAATCCATTCATCCGGGGCATTTCAATGTCGCAGATTGCTAGATTGACATTACCGTGTTGAAGCATTTGGGCGATGGCCTCTCGACCGTCACCTGCTTGCAAAACTTGATAATCGGCTTTCTGGAGGGTCTGCACCAAACTCTGCCTTTGTACGATGGAATCTTCCACCACTAACACCGTCAAGCGGTTGGGTTGAGCAACGGCTGTATTGATTTCCATTGGCTGCGGTTGCCTTATGGTTAGCTCGGATTGCTGCCCCTCTAGAGTCAGAACAGGCTCAGGTGCGGGCAATAGTTTAGTTGCTAGACTTGATGCCGGGGAAGTCGGCATCATGTCTTTCTCCCAGGTTTGACGAACTAACTCTAATGGGTCAATGGTGAGGGTGAGGCTACCATTTCCCAAGACGCTGTAGCCTTGGATGTAACTAGGTAAAGTCACGACTCTGCCGAGGGATTTAATCACTAATTCCTGCTCGACTAAAATCTGATCGACTTGCAAACATAGGTATTGCTGTTCTGTTTGCAACAGCAATAAAGGTTCGACGGTGTTCCGTTGTTTAACAGGAAAAGGACTTAGGGTTAAATTGTGGTCTTGGGTGAATAAAGGATATTTATAATCCAACAAATTGGCAAGTGGGCGGATGGGAACTAGTTGCTGATTTTGCCCTTCTCCCCACTGCCAGAATTTTTGGATGCCTTGCCCGTGTAAAGATTGCTGGACTTGAATCTGGTCTGGCTGCGGTAATAAAACCTGGCTAATTCCTTCAGATAGCAAGGCATAAGTGATACCTTGAGATTGACAAACCAGCAAGCGTGCTGTTGTCAAGCTCAGGGGTAATTGCAGGATAAAGGTGGTTCCTTGCCCTGGAAGCGATCGCACTACAATCGAACCTTGTAAAGCCTGCAATTGAGTGCGAACCACATCTAAGCCGATACCACGGCCAGATAACTCACCAATTTGGTTAGCAGTAGAAAAGCCCGGTTCAAATAATAAGTCTGAGAGTTGGTCTTGTGAGGCGTAGGCGGCTTCTTCGGGATTTAGTAGGTGTTTTTCTATACCTCGCCGACGAATGGATTCCCAATTTAAGCCTCGACCATCATCCCGTACCTCAATAGTAGTGCGGTTGCCTTGATGGTAGGCTTGAATAGTAATTGTTCCAGTTTCTGGTTTGCCCTGCTGGCGGCGAGTTTCTATCGGTTCAATGCCGTGGTCGAAGGCATTGCGAATCATGTGCAGCAAGGGATCGTACAGCAGCTCGGAAATCGCTTTATCCACCAGTACCTTAGTACCACCAAGCTTGAGTTCAACAGGCTTATGATAAGTTGCTACCATCTGTTGCAGCAGGCGGGGAAAGCGATTCAACACTGTTCCCAGTGGCACCATTCTGGCTTGCAGTAAATCTTCCTGCGCTGCTGAAAGCAGTTGCTTGCGCTTGCCGAGACTGAAGCGAGATTGCTGAACTAAGGTATTAAAAGCCTCAATCCGTTCTCCTAATTGCACCATGTCTTCTGTCAGATTTTGTAGGAGAATGTGCAACTCGCTATAGGTATCCATTTCTAAGGCATCAAATTTAGATTGTGCCTGGGCAGTTGGGGAAGGAGAGACAATTGAGCAGCGTGGGTATCGCTGCTTTGCGCGTTCGGGAAGCAGTTGTCGATCCGACCAAGTGGCAAGTTTACTCAGTTGTTGTTGACAGTACAAAAACTGTAGTAGAGTTTCTTGACCTGCTTTGTGGATGTGGTTAGATTGTAGGTTTTGTTGGTTTTCGTTGATTAGCAATTCCCCAATCGTGTGACTGAGGCGATCGAGTTGTTCTATTGCGACTCGGATACTAGGAAGTGATGCCGATGACTGAGCCTGGAGGCTTGGTGCTGGCGGTGGAGAAGTCGGCCGTTCTGTGTCTGAGTAGCGGCAGGATGTCTGTGGGTCTCCGATCCAGATTGACTGTAAAATCCGGTCTATGGCAGAAGTAACTACTACCGCATCCTGAGAAATTGGTTCTAGTACCTCCGGTGCTTTCGGTGGAGAATTATCAGTCAGCTTCGGGAAAAATGACCAAATTGATTCTGCTTCACTGGCACTGAGGAGGGGGGATGGCTGATTTTCAGTTGTAGTGGTTTGTGTTGGTTGGTTAGCTATGGAAACTGGCAGTTCTTGTGGTTCTGGGACAGGAGTAGTTAGCCCTGCCCATTCTCGCAATTGGGGAGATATTTCTCCTCCTTGAGTGCGATCGCCTGCGAGTACTGCTACTTGAACTGCTTGAAAATTTTCTAAAGCCACTTGAGCGATTTGCAGTACTTTGTCTGGATGCGCTTTCAGGGCGTTTAGAGTTGCTTGGGCAATTTCTCCCAATCCCAATAAGCTATAAGATGCTGCTAGTTCGGCAAAAAATTCTGCTTGAGAGTTGAGTGTTGTTTGAATTTGTTGCGGATCTTGGCTTTGGATGTCAGCTGCCAACTGTTGTAAATCCTGGGGTACACTCCCAGAAAAGATTGACTCTACCACATCAAAACCAAGTTCTTCCGAACTGGGAAGCGGAGCCTCACGGCCAAAAAAGTCGCCTAATTTATGTTGGAGTTGGGCAAAGATTGAGGCAGTTCGATCGAGTATTTCTGCCTCATTGTAGGATAAGCCCATCAAAGTTGCGCTCAAGGGAGTTCGCAGGCACTCATAAGCATCTAGAAGCAAAGCACCCAATTCTGGATCTATTTCCAGTTCTTGGGGGTATAACGCCTGGAATACATCTTCCAAATGATGGGCAATTGTCTTAATCGTTTCCTGTCCAACACTGGCAGCACTTCCCTTGAGAGTATGGGCGCTTCGCATCAAGGCGTGAACTTTTTCTGTGGTTTTTTCATCAAATAAACCGATCAGATTCTGCTCAATGGTTTGCAACAACTCTGCCGCTTCAGCCAGAAAAGCCTGCTCTAGCTGCTCTTGATTACTGGGATCGAGGTTCATAGCAGTTTTGGGAGATTAGTCAACTTTGAACTGGCTAACGCTGGTTTCCAGTTGTTGTGAAGTCATCCGTAGTTCCTCAAAAGACTCGGAAATGTGGATGGCACTTTGGGAAGTCTTGCGGGCGATGGTCGAAACATCTACCATCGCTTCTGTCAATATCTGAGATTGCTGACTTTGAGTGGAAACTGCTTGAGTAATTCCTTGCACCAATCCGCCAATTTCATTAGTAGCTGCCACGATGGCACTCAGGGAATGACGAGTCTCATCGATTAAGTTCGAGCCTTGGACAACTTGACTAATGCCTACTTCCATTGCTTCGGTAACTTCGTTGGTGCCAGTTTGAATTTCTTGCACGAGTCGCTCAATTTCTGTGGTGGCGCTAGCTGACTGATAAGCCAGAGAACGAACTTCATCTGCAACCACCGCAAAGCCTTTGCCATATTCTCCAGCACGGGTAGCTTCGATGGCAGCGTTGAGCGCCAGCAAATTAGTTTGAGTGGCAAAGTTTTCAATCAAACTCACTACTTTGGAGATTTTCTGAGAAGCTTCACCGAGGCGTTTAATTTTCTTCGCTGTTTCCGACACAGTTTCCCGAATCTCTAAAATGCCATCTACGGTTCTTTCCATCAGAGAATCGCCAGCTTGGACGGTTCTATTAGCTTCATGCACCGCCTGTCCTACTCGTTGGGCATCAGCAGCGACTACCTGGGTGGAAGTTACCATCATTTGTAATTGTTCCAGAGCGCGTTCGAGCCGTTCTACCTGCTGTTGAGCTTGGTCAGATAGTTGTACTACTGAGGTGGTGTTATGGCTGGAATTTTCACTCACCTTGCTGGCAGCAATCTGTACTTGTCGCACCAAATCTCGCAAACTTTGGATTGTAGTGTTGTAACCATCGGCGATCGTGCCAATTTCATCTTCGGATAAGGGCGCTCGAACGGTGAGATCCCCTCTGAAGGATGGTTCCAAAGCCATGAGAACGCGTATTGCTCCTTGTTGCAGTTTTTCCCTTGCAGTACGTTCGCGCTCTGCGGCTTCTGCTAGTTGCTGTTCTTGACTACGCACCTGTTTTAAATACTCTGCCAGATTGAGGGCAATACCAATCTGGACGCTGGCTTGGTTGAGAACATCTTCCTCCGATTGCTCCCACTGGCGCGATGCGCTATTTTGATAAACTCCCATCAGCCCCCAGAGCCGGTCTTCTTGAAAAATCGGCGCAATCATGTAGGCTTTAGTTCCCCAGGTTTCTAACAATTGAATGTGACATTCGTCATGACCGACACTATATATATTGTCAACCCGCAAACTTTCTTTGCGGGCATAACGCCCTCCTTTGTTGTACTGGAGATAGGTATCTCTAACTCTGGCAAGGCTAGTTCCCACAAGCTTCGGCCAATCCCCAGTTACAGACTCAACGACAAATTCTCCAGACCAATCAGGCTCAAAACGGTAAACTCCAACTCGATCGACTTTCAGCAGTTGACGAAGTTCGTGGGTGGCAAACTGGACAAATTCCAGGACATCACCATGACTTTGGGCCATTTCTGTTAATCGACTCGGCAAGCGATAGGAAAATCGGGCGTTAGCCACTTCCCGTTGTGCCAGCTCGATCAGTTCTTCATTTTTACTTAAGGTTTGTTGTAAGTATTGCGATTGCTGGACGGCAACCCCAAACTGCGTGCCGATTTTCGTTACCAAGTTGACTTCATTATCTTGCCATTGCCGCGGCCCATCATTCTGATATGCTCCTAATAAACCCCAGAGTTTGTTGCCGGCAATAATCGGGGTGATGATATAAGCTCTCATCTGGAATTGTTCGAGAATTTTCAAGTGGCACTGGGCATGACCAGCAGTGTAGATATCATTGATAACAAACGTCTCGTTGTGGCGATAGCGTCCACCTTGGGTTTGTTGGAGGTGTTCGTCTTCCCATACAGTCTTGATATCGGGGGCAACCAAAGCCACCCATTCACGACTTACAGATTCGGCAACAAACTCCCCACCCCAATCTGGATTGAAGCGATACACGGCTAGCCGATCGCATTCCAAGTGCGATCGCAATTCTGGTAAGGCATTGCGGAAAATCGTATCTAGTTCTTGAGCTTGGCGAATTTTCTCTGCCAGCCTTGTCAATGCTCGTTGCCCTTCTGCGGTTCGCTCTAACTCTGTATTCTTCTTCTTGAGCTGTTCGATATATTTGACCTGTTGCAAGCCTATACCCATTTGCACAGCTAGTTTTCGTAACAGTTGTACATCCTTGGATTTCCACTGCCTGGGGCCAGTATTTTGGTATGCTCCTAAAAATCCCCAGAGTTTGCTGCCAGTAAAGATCGGAGCGATGGTGTAAGCCTTGGCCTGAATTTTTTCTAATATCTCTAGGTAGCACTGGACGTGACCGACAGCGTAAATATCATTGACAATAAAGGTTTCATGATTGCGATAGCGTCCGCCCTGAGTTTCTTGTAAGTGTTCGTCCATCCAAATTGTTTTGATGTCAGAACCAGCTAAAGATAACCATTTATCTTTTACGGATTCGGCAACGAACTCCACACTCCAATCTGGATTGAAGCGAAATACTGCTAGGCGATCGCACTGGATTTGTTTGCGTAAACTTGGCAGTACATTCTCGAAAATAGTGTCTATATCCTGGGCTTGACGGATTTTTTCCACCATCGCTGTTAGCACCTGTTCCTCTTCTGCTGCCCGTGCCAATTCAGCATTCTTCATTTTCAGTTGTTCGATGTACTCGGTTTGCTGCACGCTTAACCCCAACTGAATGCCCAATTTGGTCACCAATCGCACCTCCTCGGAATTCCACTGGCGCGGGCCGCTATTTTGGTAAGCTCCTAATAAACCCCAAAGTTTGTTGCCAGCAAAAATCGGGGCGATGGTGTAGGCTTTAACTTGGAATTGCTCTAACAAATCAATGTGGCACTGGGCATGACCAACAGCATAGATGTCATTGACAACAAAAGTTTCATTGTTGCGATAGCGTCCGCCTTGGGTTTCCTGTAAATGTTCGTCTTCCCATACAGTTTTGATATCGGGGCCAACCAAAGGAACCCAGTCACTTCCCACAGATTCGGCAATAAATTCACCACTCCAGTCACAGTTGAAGCGATATATAGCCAGGCGATCGCATTTGAATAATTGCCGCAATTCTGCCAAGGTAGTGCGGTAGATGGTTTCTGGCTGTTGGGAATGGCGCATTCGATCCACCATACGCGCAATGGCGTTTTCTACTTCAGCTACTTGGGTCATTTCAATATTTTTTAACCGTAGCTGTTCGATATATTCAGCTTGCTGGAGGGCAATGCTCAAGGATTCGCCAATCTGCAATAAAGCACCAATCTCTTCATCAGTCCATTTGCGGACATCAGAATTTTGATAGGCTGCTAACAAACCCCAGAGATTACCAGCGCGGAAGATGGGAACATTAATGTATGCTTTGGCTTGGAACTTCTCTAATGTTTCTAAATAGCAAGGTGAAAAACCAGCAGCAGAAATATCGTTGACTTTACGGAAGCGCGTTCCTTTGGCGTACACTCCACCCTGGGTTTCCTTGAGATAGGTATCCCCATCAGGTTTAATAGGGGAGCCATAATCCTTAATATTGCACCGTTCTGAAGATATCAGACCTGTTTTTAAAATGCCGTCTTGTTCCTGCATCTCCAACAATGACGACCAACCAGCAGCCACAGATTCAGCAATAACTTCTCCACTCCAGTCTGGATAAATTTGATAAATGACAACGCGATCGCATTTTAAAAATCGCCGCAATTCTTGGGTGGTAATGCGGAAAAGGGTACGAAGATCCGTTGCTTGCCCAATTTTTTCAATGATGCCGAAAACAGTACGTTCTCGTTCAATTAGCTTGGCTGATTCCTCAGATCGTTGATAAAGTTGTTGCTGATATTGCAACTGCTGAATAGCAATACTAGACAAAGATGCCACCTGCACCATCAGGCGAATTTCACTATCTTTCCACTGACGAGGCTGAGAATTTTGATAAGCAGCGAGTAAGCCCCACAATTGTTCTCCCTGAAAGATGGCAACAATAATGTATGCTTTGGCTTGATAGCTTTCTAAAACTTTGACATAGCAGTCAGAAAAACCCGCACTGTAGATATCATTAGTGACTCGATAAATCTGTCCGCGATGGAAGGTTTTGCCTTGGGTGTGCTGAATATAGCTATCTGCACTGTGCGATCGCCCTGTTGTCCCAACTAATCCCCCTTCGTCTGCAAAGTTCCTCACACTGCAATAGTTAACGTTCTTGATAATTGTTGGTTTGTTTCGCTGTTCTTCCAATAGAGAAACCCACTCAGATCCAACAGATTCAGCAACAAATTCCCCACTCCAATCTGGTTGAAAACGATAAATTGTCACGCGATCGCATTTTAATGACTGTCGCACTTCTTGGGTGGCAACCCGAAAGATGGCATCCACATCTTTGGATTGGAGAATTTTATTTGCTACACCAGTGATGATTTGGTCTTTTTCCACTTCTTGTTGCAATGTAGCTTGAATCGCGGCAACTTGTAGTTGTGCTTCTAATTCCTGCGCCAGCAATTTGAGCGAGCGAATTTCAGCATTCTGCCACTGGCGAGGAGCAGTGCATTGTTGCACTACCAACAAACCCCAAACTCCATCTTTTGTTAATATCGGCAAGCTCAAACAAGCTCTTACCTGAAACCGATCTACGAGTTGCTTTTGGTAAGGAGACAAACTTGCAGTGTAGGTATCCGCGATCGCTGCTAATTTTTCTTGTTGATAAAGCTTGGCAGAACTTAAGCCAAAAGTGACGGCGGGCAATTTTTCTTTCACCATTGGGGTAAAGCCATCCCTCATGGCCTCCGCAACAACTACCCCCAGAGTCGGATTCGTAAACTCATACACCAGGACGCGATCGACTTGCAGGGCGCTTTGTACCTCCAGGACAGCAGTCGCTAACAACGAATCTAAATCCGAATATTGGCGGATTTTACTAGCGATGGCCTGTACTTGCTCTACCTCAAATCCATCTCCTTTGTCTTGACATGGCAACACACTCAGCAGTTCTTTTAATTTGCGGATTCTATCCCGCAATGGCCCTGTTTCCACCCAATCAGCTTGCTCTAGTTCAGCTCGCAATTCTTCTAGAGTGGAGATGATTTGCTGTTGTCCAGGTAAACCAACGGTATGCCCATTGCCGGAGGTAGAATGTGGTTGGTTGGGTGTAACATTGAGTTGCGTTACCATAATCTTTGTTGCTATTAAGGTTGTCGGAGTTAATAAGTAGAACGAACTTTAAAGACTTCCAAGTAAAAAATATTCCATAGAAGACTGTTCATGGTTCACAGCCAACAGTCAACAGTCAACAGTCAACAACCTGAAGCGGAATAATTTATTTTTTGGAGTTCCTTTAAAAAGACTGAAGCGTTTGAATCACAGTATGAGTGTCAACTAACATCAAAGGGCTACCTTGAGCATCCATAAAGTAACCCTGCAAGAATGATTTAAGTCGGGCGGGTAACATCGATGCCGAAATCGCTAACCGCTCTTGGGAGTCATAAACTTCAATGGTATTGACTTGCTCCACCAACAGCCCAACAGTTTGATTCTGGATTTGAACAAGCATCGCCATGCCAGAGTTGCGTACATTTTCTCGCCGACACCAGTGTGTTGCTCCCAGTAAACCTGCTAAATCAAGAATCCAGATAGCTTCTCCCCGCCAATTCATGATGCCTAACAAAAATTCTGCTACCTGCGGCACTGGTAAAATCTCTGTGAGTGCAACTTGAATTACTCCCCGCAAATCTGCTAGTGGTAGTAACCCGTTTACCTTTCCATTTAACGGAAATCTTAAAAACCTCTGGTTGTTTCCTTGGGAGGAGTTTTCCAGAATGGGTAGCGCTTTAAAGCCATCATTGCCCTGTACCATTGCCCCAGTTTCCTTTAGCGAATAAATTTACTAACAGTCTGGAGCAAGGTATTTTCATCTACTGGCTTGACTAAATACGCATCAGCACCACTCATAGTGCCCCAAGTTCTATCAACATCTGTGTTTTTCGTCGAGCAAATCACTACTGGGATTGCTTTTGTTATCGGATCGCCTTTCAACTTGCGGCAGAACTCAAATCCACTTTGACCAGGTAAAATCAAATCCAGTACGATCAAGTCGGGTTTCTGTTGCTTCAACCGCAGTTGAGCCTCTTCACCACTGCGAACTTCATAAACTGAATATCCTCCTTGTTCTAGGTAACGTGTCATCTTTTCGGATTCTGTCAGACTATCTTCCACTAAAAGAACTTTTTTCATTTTTATTCCTAACTATTTAATTGAGAATTTGAAACAGAATTACGACAAATGAATCAAAAACAAGTCAGAAGGAAGGTTTAAGAATTTTCATACTTGCTTGTGCCAAAACTGGGCATCAATTACCTGTTTGGAATATGGCTATAGAGGAGCCACTGGCATGGCTGTCGCTTCAACCTAAACGCTTAAATACTTGTGCAGCACATTGAGTACTTTTTCTGATTCTACGGGTTTACCTAAAAAGTCAGTTGCCCCTACTAATTTTGTTCGCATCCGATCTACTATTCCATCTTTCCCTGTTAAGATGACAACCGGCACATCTTTAAGACTTGGAGTTTTACGGATTTGAGAACAAATTTCATAGCCATTGACTTTTGGCATTAAAAGATCCAAAAAAATAAAGTCTGGCTTGCTTTTAATTAGTTTTAAAACTGCTGTCAAAGAGTCTTGAATGCCAACAAAACGGTAACCTTGTTGGCTGAGAATTTCCTCCAAACTGCGGCAGATAGTCGGACTATCATCCACACAGGCTACTAAAGGTCTTGAGGCATCAATAATTGTCTTGCTAGGTGTTGGGGTAGCAACTTGGATAACAGTGTTCTGTTCTGTCTTTAGTGAGGAATTGGAATTATTAACTGCACTGGATGGACTGACAATTTGTCTGTTAGTTGCAGGGGTAACAACTTGGATAACAGTGTTCTGTTCTGTCTTCAGTGAAGAATTGGAATTGTTAACTGTACTGGATGGACTGACAATTTGTTTGCTAATCGGTGGGGGAGCAGTTTGGATAACAGTATCCTCTTCTGTTTTCAGTGAAAAATTGGAATTATTAACTGTACTCGACTGGTTGCCAGTTTCTTGACTAATGCCAATCTTCCTGAGTCTTGGGGTGGGTGAAAAAGCGATCGCCCCTGTTTTTACCAATGGCATCAATAACCGAGTCAAAGCTAAGACATCCCGACTTCTTTTTTGCGCTAGACCTCGTAAAGTTTTTGTGCCATCAACTAAAGAAATAATCTGTTTAGAGGATGCTTGTCCTTGGAGTAGCTCAATTTGTTGAATAACAGGATATAAATTAGGGGAGTAATTAGCCAGTCCTGCATCTCGCCATTCTTGCCAAGCTTGTGTAGCCTGTTTCAAAACTTCCTCAGTTGGTATTACAGCTAGGAGAAATCCAGGAACTGCACCAACAACTGTGGTAGGTGACAACTGCCTTGCTTGGTTGTTGCCATCTTTTTTGGCTTCAATGTACTGCATGATATCAAACAAGACTTCAGCTATTAAGCTTGTAATCAGGCTAATAAGTTGTTGTTGTTCGATTAATTTTTGTTCTCGCAATTTACTAAGAATGCAATACTCACGATAACTTTCCTGGGGAGAGACAAGCTCCTGCAACTGTGTCAGATCCAGATTAGAACAGTAGTGCGACAAGTGCCGTCGCCATCGCTCATCGGCATTAGAACCGCCAGCCTGCCAAATTAATCGTCCTAAACGAAAATATAGCGTCCAACTCGGCCCGTCCCTTGATTCAAGATTCAGCTTGCCTGTGAATAATTTTGTTTGAAGTTGCTCGATCAATTGATTCACAATGGATCGCACCTCCTTATATATCTTGAGTTTTGCATTTATATTAGAATTCCTCCAACAGTCAAGCTGACTAGCCTCATCATGCGATCGCGGGAACACAGTTCAAAACCTCGATCTACCCCAATTTGTTATATTCCTTTCCAATCGGAACATTTTTAAAGTTCAAAGCCAGAAACTCGAACAAAGATTTAAACTCTTTTTTTAGTTAGCCATAAGTTATCTATATTACTTCTGCCATGTTATATATGCTGAAAAAAAATTGCATATATTATAGTTGCAATACAGACCTTAAAAAGACGGAAATGTTCAATACTACGAATCCCAGACCAGCTTGAAAGCTTATAGATTGCTTACTCTGCCTACTTGAGACAAAAGAAACAAACAATCGCCTAAGCGCTCGTCTGCAAATACAAAAAGTCACCTGGAATCGAGTTTGTCAAGAAATTGCTGGTTGCCGAATAAAGTATTGGCGATCGCGTTGTTCTAGTACTCCTTGCTTGATTAAAGAGCGCAGGATATCTATGGTTTGCACCCGGCTTAAGCCTATCACCTCTTCAATTTCTATTAAAGTAGCTCCTTCGGCTTGCTGGATATATTGCTGCACTTTCGATTTAACATTATCTGCATTCAAGGCAGGCACTTTTCTAGTTATGGTATTAACACCAGGACGAAAACCAGTGGCTTTAATTGCAGAACGGGAAATTGGCCATTTGGCAACTGTTGGCACTAATTGTTCTTTTTTAGCAAGAGTTGAAGAAACTGTTTGTTCGTGACTGCCATCACCCCAAACACTTTGATGTAAAATTGTCCGAAAATTTTGCAAATCTTGGAATAATTCCTGAGCCTTTGCTACTCGCTGTTGGCGGTATTCTTGCTGGCGTTGCCAGACATCTGTTTTGATTTGCAATATTTCCAATTGCCGCTCTACAATTTCTTGCTGAAATTGCTGTTGTTGTAACTTTCTGTTGTTGTGGAGGCTAGTAACAAAACTACTCAATTCTTGATGAAGTAAATCTGCTTGTAACTGCAATTCTTGTTGAGTTAGCTGTTTCCACTGGTTAATTTGTTGGCGGCGTTCAGCAGTTATTTGTAATCGCTCTTGTCGCTCTTTTTTCCATAAATTCTTCAGAGCCATCAGCTGAAATCTCCTATTTTGTTAACTAGAAACATTAAATGGGAGCCATGAATGAAGGCTCCCTTTTTTAATGTGGTGTTAAGCAGCAGCAGGAACAGCAGCCTGAGATGTTAAACCAACTGCTTCGGCATATCTTAAGTAAGTTTCAACTGAAGCAATCACAATCCGAGCTTCCACTGCTAGCAGTTCAATACCAACTAAAGAAACACGTACCCAAGCATCAACTACAATACCTTTGTCTAAAATGCGGTCAATAACTTCCGCCAGACTAGAAGATGAGTTCACTTTTTCAACAGCCATTTTATTTTCCTCACATAAATCTAATGATTGGTTTCATCTTGCTCCAATCGAGCAATAGGTAAAACTTACACAATGTGTTTTATTCTTCCTGGATTTAGTGTTCCCAAAAACAACAGATAAATAAAAGAAAATAAAAAAATACTAAAAAGT
This sequence comes from Nostoc sp. 2RC, assembly GCF_014222165.1. Taxonomy (NCBI): domain Bacteria; kingdom Bacillati; phylum Cyanobacteriota; class Cyanophyceae; order Nostocales; family Nostocaceae; genus Nostoc; species Nostoc sp. 2RC. The sequence goes on along the minus strand of NZ_JACKZU010000211.1, from coordinate 917 downwards.
TAACAATATTTTGAGAGAGAAAAATTAAAGTACAATCTTCTTGTCTTTATTCTTTCTTGTATATGGGAGTATTTTTGAGAAAATGATACGGTGGCAGAGGTTCGCTCAGTGCCAATTGCCAGTGCGAGCATTGTACTTGCCACAGGGAAAATTGCTGCGTATTAACTGTTGAATCGTTGCGCTGTGCTAAAAAGTGGATTTGTCGCACATCTGGCTTTTGAGTTTCACAGATAACATTTGTATATGTTTTGAGAATTAACTGGTTCAAGACTTCCCACTGTTGGCCTTGTTGTGCTTGGAATGCTTGCTGCGTTTGGTAGCGTTGTTTTTTAGCTAATAAATAAGCTTTTCCCCTAGCATCAATCGTGTCAGAATCATCAAGCAAATTACTGGGTGTAGCTTTTAAAGTGTACTCAACTTTGTCTGTTAGCTGAGTTAGGGTTTCTTGATATTCCTGTTGATACTTTTCTAAATAGTTTAGTAATGTTGCTTGCGAGGTAAAACCGTTACCAAAGCGTAGGGGAAGCAGGGGAGTTTGCTCAAAGACTTCTCGAATTACGCGATCGTGGGTTAATACAGCTTGAAGTAAACGCTCATCGGTTGCTTGTAATGCTTCCAGCAAGATTTCCGGCTCAACTATTGCAGCTAAACCAGAAGAATAAACGAGTTCAGTATTCCTTTCCATCCCTACAGGGAGAATAAGTGGTGAGGCGATGGGTTGTAGAAGTGCATAGGCGTATATGGACATAAACTAGATATAACGAACCACAAAGGACACAAAGAACGCGAAGACAAGACAATACTGCTCAGGTTTTGGATTTTAAACTGGAATTTGGTTTCGGGAAAAGGTGAGCCAGCGCGGTCTTGGGGGTTTCCCCCATGAGCGACTGGCGTTAGCGTCAGCGTTAGCGACGAAG
>NZ_JACKZU010000210.1:0-14015 GCF_014222165.1 Nostoc sp. 2RC | reverse complement strand
GGGTAGGGGAGAATAATAACTTCCCAGTCACCAGTCAACAGTCACCACTCACCACTCCCAATTTCAGGTAATGCTCTGAGTGCGATCGCTGTTAGCATAGCTTTGGCAGAAGGTTATGAGAGGTTGTTGAAAAATCAGCAAGTATACTCAAAATCTCTCGCTAAATTTTTGTTAGTGAAATTATCTATTAAAGTTCTATGAATTGGAGTGCTGCTTTACCAACTTTTTTTATCACCTTAAGGGAAGGCGTTGAAGCCGCTTTGGTTGTGGGAATCGTCTTCGCGTGTTTACAGCAAGCTCAACAACAAAAATTACAGCGTTGGGTTTACTTTGGTGTTTTCATCGGTATCTTGGCGAGTTTTGTATTTGGTTTGCTCATTCATGTGGGATTACAAGGATTGCAGACATCTAAGCAGCTTTATGCACCTGTGTTCAAGCAACTTTTTGAGGTGGGGTTGGGTGTAATCGCCATCGCCATGCTCAGTTGGATGCTAATTTGGATGACACGACAAGCGCGATTTCTCAAAGCTGAAATTGAAGGTTCTGTTAAAAGTGCTTTGGGGGGAACTGATAGCGCCGGTTGGGCAATTTTTAGTTTAGTTTTTATTGCTGTGTTTCGCGAAGGTTTAGAAACAGCTTTGTTTATCGTTGCTAAGTTCCAAGAAGGTTTGACGCCTGTTTTGGGTGCAATGGGAGGATTAGCGATCGCTGTTATCATCGGTATGCTGCTATTTAAATGGAGCATCCGAATTAATTTAAGCCGATTTTTCCAGGTGATGGGTGTGTTACTGCTGCTAATTGTCTCCGGGTTAGTAATTTCTGTTCTGCGCCATATTGATGCTGCGGCCATTGCTTTTAGCCAAATCAACCCAGAAGTCTTGGGTATTTGCGGACAAGGAAATACATCTTGTGTTTTAGGCCCCCAAGTTTGGGATTTCTCAACAATATTACCTGACCGAAAATTCCCCGGTATTTTACTCAAAACCTTATTTGGTTACACCCAAAAATTGTATCTACTCCAAGCTGTGGGTTATCTACTTTTTTGGATAACCGTAGGCGGTCTTTATTTCCGCAGTCTCAGCCAACCCAAACAATTAATCACTAATTCGTAATGGTCTGAATTGCATTAGAGACGTTGCAATGCAACGTCTCTACAATGATTTTGATATTCTGTTCAACCGTCAACTGTCAACAATTTCCCCCTTTTATAAATTTCTGGTAATTTCCACCAAGGAAGATGAGGATTTTCGTGATGTTCTTTGTGGTAACCGAAATGATAACAGGTAAGAAACGACAACCAAACTGGACAGTCAATAGTTTGGGCACAATGTGGTTGAACATAACCCCTAATTGGCTGGCTATGGGGTATAAAAGTCCCGAAATAAAATAACTGCAATGAACTTAAAAGTGAGGGAAGTACCCAAAATAAAATTAAATTTTCATGGGGTATATGGAGTATACGATTTACAAATTGATAACTGAAAGTAATGGCAATTATTTGTCCCCAACTCCAGTAATTTTTCATAAAATAGAAATACCAAGCAAGGAAATTTTTGTGTTTTCCATCATGAAAATCAGGGTCTATTTGACTAGCTGGATTACGGTGATGTGACCAATGTTTTGCCAATAGTTTATCGTATGGTAAAAGCCCATAAAAACATAGGCTCAATCTACCAATTAAATGATTAATTTTAGAATTTTTAGGAAAAACTACGCCATGCATGGCATCATGGGAAGTAATAAATAATCCAGTATATAAAAATGTTTGCCAAGGAATTAAGACACAGAATATCCAAAAATTTAATTTATAGATATCAACTAAAAGTAAGAAAATTAAACTGATAGCCCATAAACTAATAATGGAAAGAGCAATAAAAAGCCCTCTAAAATTAGATTTCTTTTTTAGGAAAAAGGTTAGCTTTCTTTGATAATTGAGTGATTGCTTTAACTGGATCACGCTTTTACTCCGCCTAGCATTCAAGTAAAAATTCCTCAAATATAGTCATGGCAAGAACCACTAACCACCATATAGAAAATTCTATTATTGATTAGTGTTACGAACTGTACAGTGCTAACACTCTATATATTGCAAAATATTAAGTTACATTAAATATTATTGCACAAATAACTCCATACCAAAAACTGTTTTTCCTTATCAGGCTAAGTAAAAAAGTCAGTCAATTAGTATTACGAGTATTAATAATCACTAAAAATTTTGCTTGATAATTTATAAATAGTCAAAGCATACCAGGTAGTATAGGAAATTAAATGGAATAAATTTTTATTTACACAAGTATGATTTGATACTATTATCTAGATAACTAGAAAAGCGATCGCAACAAGCCAGCATTCCAAAACTCAGACATAAGAGTTAGTACCATTGTTAATATTCCTGAAGAAACTAATTACATCCTTCATAGTACTTACCCATTGATTGAGCGCTATCTATCTCTAGTTTCAAATTAAAAGCAAGCCTAAAGAATGAAGCGATCGCTTTGATTTTTCAACTTAAATCACATTCTCGTTTGGTTATGTAGTGACGATAGCGAAACATTGCTTCTAGTTGTGCTTGCACTAACCAACCGCCGATCAATTCCACTGTTTCTCCACCAGGCATTGAAAAAGAAATAGCATCAGTCAGCCTGGTTTTACCGCTATCTTCTGGTTCAAATTCATGTCGATGTATCCAAGATTCAAAAGGGCCTGATATCTGTTCGTCAACGAACAAACGATATTTTTCATGTTCAATATGACGTGCTAGCCAAGTTAAAGGTACCGGGCCGAGAAACAAGCGAAATTCTGTGATAGCACCTACATCAAGCCCTCCATCCCGACGGACTACTTGAACTGGCTGCCAAGGTGGAGTTAACAGTTTTAAAATGTCTGGCCTTTCGTGAAATTTCCAAACTACTTCTGGTGGTGCATTAATGATTGAGGAATGTTTAAAATGCAGCATGGAAAGAAAAACCTAAAATTCAACTTTCAGATTCAGTATCAATCTCAATATCTAGGGTGTCTTCATCAACCCGGACATACAAAATATTTGGGTTACAGCAAACTTGGCAATCTTCTACATAGGATTGTTGTCCGCCAGCAGTTAAATCAATAAAAGTTAAGTTGGGTTCGCCGCAATAAGCGCAGTAATACTCAGCTGTGGTTTGCATCAAGTTTTCAGGTATGAATTTTTGGGCAATTGGGCAATTGGGCAATTGGGCAATTGGGCATTGGGCATTGGGCATTGGGCATTGGGCATTGGGCATTAGTTATTCTCCCCTTGCCTCCCCTGCTCCTTCTACTCCCTTGTCTCCCTCATCTCCCCCATCTCCCTTTTTAGATTAGTTGAAATAACTTTTAGCATCAGTCAAATGCTTTAGTAGTGTAGACTGTGGCAGAGGCCCTTGCAAGTGGCTCCAGGGTAATACTTGTTCTGTTGACCAATCGGCGTGGACGTAGAAATCTAAGTCGGGGATTTGTCCTTTGAGTTGTTTGAAAGCACGTTTGTAGCTACCCAAGGAATCGCCAAAGTCACGAGTTAGTTGCAGAAGTTGAGAAAGCCTGCGATCGCCCCTGGATAATAAAGCTTGAATGATTGACCAGTTATAGCTTTCTGGGCGGAATTCTATTCCTTTGGGTTTTAGTTGTTTTTGTAAAAATTGCAAGCGTTTTTCTGCTTGACGATTGACTCCCAACCATTGAAATGGTGTATGTGATTTAGGTACAAAAGTGCTACAGCCAAATGTTAACCGCAATCCTGGTGCGGCTTTTTTAATACTATGCATCATTGCCACAGTTTCCTCTAAATCTTCTGGTTGTTCCCCAGGGATTCCCGCCATTCCGTAGAGTTTTAAACTTGTGAGTCCGCCGACTTTGGCATTGATGGCTGCTTGGATAATTTCATCGTTGTGCAGTTTTTTGTTGATGATTTGCCGAATTTTTTCGGAACCACTTTCTACGGCAATGGTAAGCGATCGCGTGTCTCGTTGCGCCAAAGTTTTTGCTAATTGCACTGTTACAGTGTTGGTGCGTACTGAGGCAATACTCAAACGCACATCATCATACTTTGGCTGACTAATATAATCTAGTAACTCAGAAAATTCTGGATGTTGAGTTACAGAAGCCCCCAATAATCCCAGCCGATTTGTAACTTTTAACCCTTTTTCAATGGCTGGAATTAATGAACCTTCTAAACTTGCAGTTCTAAAAGGTAATGTCAGATAACTTGCCAAACAAAAACGGCACATTTCTGGACAACTCCTCACTACCTCCACCATATAAATATTTTCCCAAGCTGCTTTTTCGGTGACTACAGTCGAGGCTGAGAGAGTATTTCCTCGGTAAGTTTGTTTTTGCACCACTGCGGGAATTTCTAGGGAAATTGGCTGAATAGACTTGATTGCACCATCTTTTGTCTGATATTCCACTTCATATAAACTGGGAACATAAATACCTGGTACTTGTGCCAATCTTTGGAGTTGAATTTGTCTAGAAGCATTTCTGACTTCTTTGTAAGCTTCAATCAAATTACCGAGTAAATTTTCGCCATCCCCCAATAGAATGACATCAAAAAAATCTGCAAACGGTTCTGGGTTAGCAGTGAGAACTGGCCCGCCACCAAATATTATTGGATGAGAATCATCGCGAGAATTTCCCACAATGGGAATTTCCAAAGATTCCAGCAAATTGAGAATATTCACATAATCCAATTCCCAAGAAATAGAAAATCCCACAATTTCAGGATTTCTAGGGAGTTGTTCTTGGGTATCAGTAAATAAGCGACTTACTTGCACATCATCACGCATTGCCAGAGTCGCCCAAACAACCTGATAGCCAAGACTAGTAATCCCGACGCTGTATTCATTAGGAAAGGCGAAGATTAAAGGGATAGCGTTGGTATCTGGAGTAGTGGGTGTAAATAAAAGGCGTTCTAAGTTAAATACAGATGATATCACGGGCTTTTTTAAAAATGTTTGAATAAATCTTGTTAGTTTCGTAGAAATCACACCTACACGGTGAAGTCAACTCTAGCAGGTGGATGAGAATTTATTTTACCTATATTTAATTTTAAGCCATAGAATTATCAAATTAAAAAGCAAAGTAACGCTGTTAGCAAGAATAATTGGTAATGCTTTCAGATAAATTCCGTATATTAGCCATAAAAAAACGCCGCTAATAAATGTAATCAACATCACAAAAGAAACGTCTTTTGCTGATTTGGTTTGCCAAGTTTTAAACATCTGTGGTAAAAAAGCGATGGTAGTTAATGTAGCTGCTGCTAATCCTAGAACTGTTAAAAAGTCCATCTATGCAAACCTATAAAATTAAGTTTTGAGTTGTTGAAAAATTTCACAACCGATTTTTATCATACTGTATCACTAAGTAAAATTAGGACAAAATAAAATGGGGAAAATTTTTTAATTTATCCCCAATCTTAAAAAAGTATGTGATAAAGTATAGCTATTAGCGAAACCTATCAATTAATTCTTCACGAGATAAATGCAACAATAAAGGCGTAAACTCTTCTATTGGTAAACTTAATAAAGGTTCAATAATTGCTTGAAGCTGATTATCTATTTCACCAAAGCGAACTTTGAGCAAATTTTCCACCACCAAGCGTTCTCCTTGTTGAACTCCTTGTTTAATTCCTTGTTGTTTGCCTTCTTGTATTGCTTGTTCTCGGTCTTGTTGGTAAAGTGGTGCTAATCGCATAAGTAATTCCCTGTCTTCTTCGTCTTGATTTTGAGTAACTTGTAAGTTTTGTTGTAAGTTGTACAACAATTCTAACGTTGCTTTGCGGAAAGGGTTATCGGGAGTCAGTGCTTCTAATTCATCAATTGCTTGTTTTTGAAACTTTCCTGTACCTATGATTCTCAGCCATAAAGTTTCTGGAATAAGAGGTAACTGATGAATTGCGACTATAGCAGTACGCAAACATTCTGGCATGAAGTGTATTCCAGGCAAATAATCATCTTTTGGGTTAGCACCAAATCCTGATAATATTTGGGCTGATGCTGTAGGAGTAAGAATCCATAATTTTGGTAAATTAGATTCGATAATCCGAGTGTTATTTCGATTTGCTTGTCGTTGTAAATCGCCACGTACCTCTAATAATTTTAAAAGACAATCGCAAATTTCTGTAGCGGATGCAGCATTACGAAAAGGCTCGAATAACGATGCGGTAGCAGCAAACTGACCTAATATACCTAGTGTATCTGGAATAGTGCTTGGTTGTGATTTAGGAATGAAATAAACGTCAATTTGTCTCACTCCTCCTGAAACTCGTCGGGGTGCTTGAACTTCACCATAGGGAGTTAGTAATTGTTCGAGGTAGTCTTTGGCAAATTGGTCATGAATGAATCTAGTCATTTCTTAGAATTTTAGCGATGCAACCCAGTTTATTTATGATTTTCTAACGGTTTTTTGAGATAAGATTTAGCCCAAGAGTAGCGTTTTGAATCTTTTTTAAGTAAATATTCTGCGGCTTCATGTCGTTTATTCTCATTTTTTGTACTTCTGAATACTCGCTTGAGTTCATCATCTATATCTTCAGTTTTAGCCCCGCGTTGTATGGCTTGTTCAAACCAATAGTCACCTTTAACATAGTTACCACGGTCATAACAAATTGCTCCCATTAAAGTATAGGGCTGATAACTATTAGACTGATACTTCATAGCTTTGATGGCACAATTTTCAGCATCAGCTAAGTTGTCCATATCTCTGAATGCTGCACCTCTAGTTACTAAAATGGCTGATTTGAGATTACTTTCTTTGATTTTTCCTAAATCCAAGTTAGTAATTTTTAATGCTTGTTCTGGTTCATTGGCTTTACGCCAATAACTACTAGCAGTGGGTATATGCCATTTATTCCCAGTACGCTGAATTTCCTGCTCATAAAATTCTGCTTCTAGTTTGTAATGTCCGATAGCAATTTTGCCGTCACGAGATAATAGATTTTCATCTATTAGTTGAGCTACTAAAATCGGGTCTAAACGTTCTTGTTTCTCTAGCTTTACCATAATTGTATAAAATGGTTCTATTTTGAGAGCAGGATCTATCAAACCATATTTTTTTTTGAGAATAACAAAATGCTTTTGTTGAGCAAAAATAATGATATCTTCACGTTTATTCTTTTTTAACCATTGAATTTCTGATTCATTAAGTACTTCTCCTAAATCTACCTTATATTTTAGGGTAGAAGCGTATTTTTCATTTACAATTTCTATAATCACATTCAGCTTGCGTTTTTGAAGAAAATTAATATCTTGTTCGTCTAACTGATTAGACAACTCAATTTTTTTGAGAATTTTATATAGGTGACTTTTAGGTGATGAATCTTGATAATCAGTTGCTTTATACTTAACTTTTAAAGCAGCAAATTCTCGCTTTTGTTGCAATTCGCGAGCAATGGTAATTGTTTGATTAAGTCCTTGCTGTTCTAACCAATGAATTTGTGACTGAATTAAATCGAGTCCTGCATCAATTTTTTGAAGTATGCTATATAGTGGACTAGATAATGATAAATCTGAGTGCTGATTTGCTTGGTATTTATCTTTTAAATTAAAAAAATGAGCTTCTTTTACTGACTCTTGTTGCTTAAAAATCTCTGCTACTTCCAATAATTTGTTATCAATAAGCCAATTATATTCAGAATCATTTAAACGTTCTGTTGACTCTAATTTTTTCAGTATTTTAAAAAGTTTATTATCAGGATATGAGTCTTGGTATTGAGTAGCTTTATATTTTAATTTAAGTTGAGTAAATAGTTTTATTTCTTGAGCAATCTTATTGGTTTCATATAAATTATTTGCTCTCAACCATTTTATTTCTGAATCACTAAGTAAATTTCCTGACTCAAGTTTCAAAAGAATGAAATACAGATGACTAGATTCCCATGAAACATTATAATTTGTGGCTTTGTACTTAGACTTTAATTTTGAGAATTCAAATTCTAGATTTCCAAATTCTTGTACTTTATGTTGTTGCTCTTGCTTGATAGCTTTTAAAGTATCCTCAAGTTTAGTCTCTCCCAACCAATTAAATTCTAAATCACTAAGTTGAATTCCTAAGTCAACTTTTCGGAGTATGAGATATAGCAGACTAGAGGGTGATGAATCTTGATAATTACTAGCTTGGTATTTAGATTTTAGTGCAGCGAAGTGTTTCAGCCGATTTTCAGATTCTTTGTTCATGTTCATAGTAGAGGCGATCGCACCTTCACAAAGGTATTATCCGCTACTATAACAACATAAGTAAAAAAGGGCAGATTTCTTTATCCACCCTCAAATTAAAAATATTGACTGCTAACCGCAGTATAATTTTATAATACTTTACACTGACCGTGATGCCGTAGTAAATGGTCGCACAATACCAACGCCACCATCGCTTCAACCATCGGAACTGCACGCGGTAATACACAAGGATCGTGTCTGCCTTTGGCGGCTAAAACCGTTTCTTCACCTTCACGAGTTACTGTTTTTTGTTCTTTTCTAATTGTTGCTGTGGGTTTAAAAGCAACTCGCAAAATAATATTTTCGCCGTTGGAAATTCCCCCTTGAATACCGCCAGAACGGTTAGTTACGGTGCGAATTTCGCCATTTTCATCAATATAAAATTCGTCGTTATGCTCAATTCCTGTTAACAGCGTCCCGCCAAAACCAGAACCGATTTCAAAGCCTTTGCTAGCAGGTAAAGACATGACACCTTTAGCAATATCAGCTTCCAATTTATCAAATACTGGTTCGCCTAAACCTTTGGGGACATTTCGCGCCACACATTCTACTACACCACCAATGGAATCGCCTTGTCTGCTAGTTTGCTCGATTAATTCAATCATGCGTTCGGCACACTCAGCATCAGGACAACGGACGATGTTGCTTTCCACTTGTTCTAAGGTGACAGTATTTGCATCCACTACACCTTCCAAATCCTTGATGCGCTTGACGTAAGCAATAACTTCCACATTGGCAACTTGGCGCAGAATTTTTTTAGCGATCGCACCTGCCGCTACTCTGCCAATTGTCTCACGTGCTGATGACCTACCCCCACCTTGCCAATTGCGAATTCCATATTTTGCATCATAAGTGGCATCGGCGTGGGAAGGGCGATATTTTTGTGCCATCTCGTCATAATCTTGTGGACGAGTATCTTTGTTCCGCACCAAAATTAATATCGGCGTTCCCAAAGTTTTGCCCTCAAACACCCCTGATAAAATCTCGCAGGTATCCGCTTCTTTCCGAGGTGTTGTAATTTTACTTTGTCCCGGCCGCCTTCTATCCAGTTCTACTTGGATTTCTGCTTCTGAAATTTCTAGTTGTGGAGGACAACCATCAATCACAACTCCCACGCCACCACCGTGAGATTCGCCAGAAGTAGTAATCCGAAATAGATGACCAAAAGTGTTACCCATGATATTGAGTGAGGAAAAAGGGTGAGGCTTATCTATCCACTTTAGTGGAAAATAGCCCCCCTCGCTTATGGGTCTTGTCATTACCAATAAAGTGACTGAGTGATAAAATCGGTAGCCCAACACATATCATGTAATCGCAACCAGCCTTGCCGGTCTGCTTGCTAATCGCTGATTTCCCACCAAGGAAACCACCTCAAGGAGCGATCGCTAATTTTTGAGCTATCTCTTTTTCTATTCTCCACTTCCTACTCAGATCCCAACGGTGTTTCCCTCAGGAACAAACAATCATGACATTAGCGTCTTTCTTGATATCTGCTTCAAAAGGCAAACATTAAGCAAATCCCAACTGATGAAGCTATGGGGTTATATAGCTTTTTATGCTGAGTGGCTAGATATTATTTGTTAGCTTTATAACTATTGACAAATAGCGGTGTATGACTATGAAAATTGGGGTGTATTCTTATTTTATTAAAAATCAAGCAAGAATTTTTACTGCTTTGGTTTTAACTGGTATTTTATCTGTTAGCAGTGGTTTAACACTCATCAAAGATGCTAGAGCGGCTTCTGCAAATTTATCTCTAGAAACAAGTAGTGATGTTTCTAAAGACAATACTAAATCAAATCGCTTGCCGCGTCCAGTAGCTAATGCGGTGCTGCAAGATTTAGCTAGCAGAGAGGGAATTTCAACTAGAGAACTGAAAATTACTAACTATAACCAACAGACTTGGAGTAATGGTTGTTTAGAATTACCCCAACCTGATGAAGCCTGCACTGAAGCTTTAGTTTCTGGTTGGCGAGTTGTGGTATCTAATGGTAGAGAAAATTGGATTTATCATACTGATAGCAACGGGCGATCGCTACGTTTAGCCTCGGCAAATACTCCTTCAAATCAATTACCCACATCTATAAAAAATGCTGTTTTGCAGGCTGCATCCAAACGTTTGCAACAACCAATTTCTCAGCTAACAATTGTTGAATCTCAACAACAAACTTGGAGAAATGGCTGTTTAGAATTAGCGAATCCTGATGAATTCTGTACCCAAGCCTTAGTACCAGGGTGGCGAGTAGTTGTTAGTGGACGCCAACAAACCTTGGTTTATCACACCAATCAAACAGGTTCGGTAGTTAGGCTCAATCAAAAACCTAACCAAAGCACACTAACACCCGTAACAATTCCAGTCAGCGAGTTACCACCACCCTTGGATCGCGATGTAGTATTTCGGCAAATTTCCAGTGGGGGATTTGCTGGTACAACCTACGAGACTGTTTTACTCAGAAATGGACAATTGATTCGCGTGCGGATTGGTGATGCTAACGATTCTGAGCGTAGTGTTCGCCGTGTTTCTGTACAACAGGTGAGACAATTTTTGCGATCGCTAGAACGTTATAAATTCACTCAATTCCGCAATCTCAGTTACCCTGCACCTGGTGGTGCTGCTGACTATATCACCTACACTCTCACCAGCCAAAAAAATACAGTTCAATACAACGACATCTCTCAAAATAATCTGCCAAGCAATTTACAAGTAGTAGTTAAAGCTTGGAATCAGATTACAGCTAGCGCTCAATAGTGATTGGGGAAAGGGGGAAGGGGAAAGGGTAAAGGGTAAAGGGCAAAGGGTAAAGGGTAAAGGGGAAAGGGGAAAGGAAAGATGAGTTTTTCCCCTCTGCCCAATGCCCAACGCCCAATGCCCAATGCCCAATGCCCAATGCCTCATATTGGCCATACAATCGAAACGATAATTAGATCGTACTTGTGGTAGATGATGAAAAGGCTTGTAAAGTGGTGTGTTGGGTTTTGGAATATTCACCAAAGGAGAAAATCGGGGTTATTTGTCCTTGTGGCTACTTTGAGTGTAGTAGCTACAGTGATGTTTTCGTTGCCTTTAACGGCTCAAACTGTTCCTCAGAGATTACCAGCGTCTGAGTTAAGGGGAGTGTGGTTAACGAATATTGACAGTGATGTGTTATTCGAGCGCGATCGCCTCAAGGGATCTCTACAACGCCTTGATGAACTAAATTTTAACACCGTATACCCAGCAGTTTGGAATTGGGGGTATACACTGTATCCTAGCAAAGTTGCAGCCAAAGTCATTGGGCGATCGCTCGATCCCACACCCGGACTACAAGGGCGAGATATGCTCAAAGAAATTGTGGATGTGGGACACCAAAAAGGGTTAACTGTTATTCCCTGGTTTGAATTTGGCTTTATGGCACCAGCAGATTCCCTATTGGCTAAAAATCGTCCCCAATGGCTCACCAGTCGCAGCAATGGCACGCGCATTGTTAAAGAAGGCATACACGACCGAGTTTGGCTAAATCCTTTTCGCCCAGAAGTACAACAATTTATTCAAGATTTAATTGTTGAAATTGTGAGAAATTACGATATCGATGGCATCCAATTTGATGACCATTTTGGCTTACCTTCAGAATTAGGATACGATGCTTATACAGTGGCACTTTATAAAAAAGAACACCGCAATCAAGCTCCGTCTAAAAATTTTAAAGATCCAGAATGGGTACGTTGGAGAGCTAATAAAATCACCGACTTTATGAAGCGGGTATTCACAGCCATCAAAGCTACTAAAAAAGATTGTATTGTTTCTGTTGCACCTAATCCTCAGCGTTTTTCTTACGAATACTTTTTAGCAGACTGGCAAAAGTGGGAACGCATGGGAATTGTGGAAGATTTAGTTTTGCAAATCTATCGGGATGATTTGAATGTTTTTGTCAGTGAATTAGAGTATCCAGAAGTGAAGGCAGCAAAGAGCCATATTCCGGTGAGCATTGGTATTTTGGCTGGTTTAAAAAATAGATCTATACCCATGCAACAAATTCAAACGCAAGTACAAAAAGTACGCGATCGCAACTTTGCTGGTGTCTCTTTCTTTTTCTATGAAACTCTCTGGAATATGAGCAAAGAAAAACCCCTAGAACGTCAAAATACTTTCCAGAAAATTTTCCCCGCACCAACAACCTACCCCAATTTACTTGCAGGTTGGAAGCCATAGAGTTAAGTAATTTCTAATTCATAATTTTTGAATTGAATTTTCCTCTATTAATTTCTATATCAGTCAGGGGTGGGGAGGTATGGGGCAAGGGAGACAAGGGAGCAAGGGAGATCAGTTTTCCCCTCTGCCCAATGCCCAATGCCCAATATTACCAACCAGTTTGCGATCGCTCTTGCACAACTCGCTGATAAACTTCTTCGGTTTGCTTGGCTAATTTCGGCCAGCTAAAACGTTGCTCTAAATCTTCATAAGCATTATCCACCAGCCATTGCCGATAATCTGGATTTCTCAACACCTCCAAAATTCCCCAGGCTAAAGAATCAGCATTATTTACCCAAGTCACAATACCTGTTTTGGTATGTTGCACTACTTCGGGAAAACCACCTGTATCAGATACAACTACGGGAACGCGAGAAGCAAAGCTTTCTAAAGCCACAATTCCAAAGGGTTCGTAAAGGCTGGGAAATACTGCACAGTCAGCAATGGTTTGAAATTTATCTAAGTATTCATCGGAGAGAAAACCAGTAAAGTAGCATTTATCCCAAATTCCCAAATCCCAGGCTTGGCGTTTGAGATGCTCGGTATTTCCACCACCAACAATGACAAATTTTACTTTACCTCCCATTTCCCAAAGAACTTTGGGTGCAGCATTGAGCAATATAGGTACACCTTTTTCATAGGTCATACGACCGAGGTAGTAAACGATTTTTTCGTCGTCGTTGGCAAATTGGCGGCGAAAATCCAGAGCGTGAAAATCTTCGTGGTGTCGTTTTTTTTCGGCTCGGATACCGTTATAAATAACATCAATTTTATTCCAAGGGCTGTGTAGCGCTCGTTCTACTTCTCGTCGCATATAGTCGCTACAAACAATAATCCGCCAAGCATTGTAAGCAAGTATTGTTTCTTTACCATTAATATAACGTTGCGTATCAGTATGAATACCGTTATAACGTCCGTATTCTGTGGCGTGAATTGTGGCAATTAGTGGTATTTTAAAGTTGTGCTTGAGAGCGATCGCTGCATCTCCCACTAACCAATCATGGGCATGAATCAAATCAAACGGGCCTTCCTCCAAGATTAACTTCCCGCCATGATGTCCCATACTTTCGTTGAGATTCACCACCCAATGGAAAAAGTCATTGCTATGTCCCACTGGCACGCGATGTATCTTCACTCCCTCCACCACTTCATACATGGATGCCTGACCAAACTCCACTGTAATCAAATGGATTTCATGCCCTAACTTCACCAGTTCCGGGTACAACTCAGCTACATGACGTGCAATTCCTCCAACTATCCTGGGTGGAAACTCCCAACTCAGTACCAGTATCTTCATCTGCTAGATTCCCCAAGACTTTACAAATATCTAAAAAACTAGATTTATCTAAAAATACAAGTCTGCCAATCTTATTGAGTGTATTTACTCATATTTTTAGATTTTTTAACAGTTATTTTGTTAAAGCTTATCAAAGGATAAGAACTATGGAGCATTGGGCATTGGGCATTGGGCAAGCAGGAAGTGTGGGAGGTGTGGGAGGAGACGGAGGTGTGGGAGGATGGTGAAAAAATCTTTCCCCCCACACTCCCCACACTCCCCACAC
>NZ_JACKZU010000020.1:0-41083 GCF_014222165.1 Nostoc sp. 2RC | reverse complement strand
GAGCAGGGGAGCAGGGGAGAAAGTATCAATTGCTGGTAGTTTCTGCTAAAACTGACTCTGCTTTGGAGACGGCGACTACAAATTTGGTTAATCACCTGCAACAGCACCCAGAATTTAACCTTGCAGATGTCGCTTATACATTGCAAGTTGGGCGACATGGTTTGAGCCATCGGCGGACAGTTGTTTGTCAAGATATTGAAGATGCGATCGCAGCTTTCCAAAATCCCAAACGAGTCCTAACTAGCACTCAGGATATGAATGAGCGCCCAGTAGTCTTGATGTTTACTGGTTTGGGAACTCATTATCTCAACATGGGTTCTGAATTATACCAGTTTGAACCAACTTTTCGCGAACACCTCGATCGCTGTTGCTCGTTGTTTGAACCCCTTTTAGGTCTTAATCTCAAAGAAGTTATTTATCCTACTTCCCATTCAATAACCGAAACAACCAAAGAAAAACCGGGTATAGATTTACGCCAAATGCTTGGTCGCGATCGCCAATCACTAGATCCTGCCGCCCAAAAACTAAATCAAACATACCTCACGCAGCCAGCATTGTTTGCCATTGAGTATGCTTTAGCTCAATTATGGATATCCTGGGGCATTCGTCCAGTAGCGATGATTGGTTACAGCATCGGTGAATATACCGCAGCAACAATAGCCGGAGTATTGTCTCTAGAAGATGCGATTACTCTTGTTGCCAAAAGAGCGCAAATGATTCAAGAGTTGCCAGGGGGAGCAATGCTAGCAGTTCCCTTGACAGAAGAAGAAGTGCAACCTTTCTTGAATAAAAACCTTTGCTTATCAGCAGTCAATGGCTCATTTCAGTGTGTACTTGCCGGAACTACACAGGCTGTAGAGGAACTGGCACGTGAGTTGAGCGCTAAGGGGTTAGCCTGTCGGAAATTGCAGACTTCTCATGCCTTTCATTCTTACATGATGGAGGCGATCGCTGACTCTTTCACCGAACTAGTGCAAACTATCAGCCTCAAACCACCGCAAATTCCTTATATATCTAACGTTACCGGAACTTGGATTACAGCAGAGCAAGCTACAAATCCCAGCTATTGGACACAGCATCTATGCCAACC
This sequence comes from Nostoc sp. 2RC, assembly GCF_014222165.1. Classification (NCBI taxonomy): domain Bacteria; kingdom Bacillati; phylum Cyanobacteriota; class Cyanophyceae; order Nostocales; family Nostocaceae; genus Nostoc; species Nostoc sp. 2RC. Next base: position 39,993 of record NZ_JACKZU010000020.1, on the reverse strand, counting down.
CGTGCGTTTTGCTGATGGAGTAAATCAGTTGTGGACAAAACACAGTCCAATTTTCTTAGAGGTGGGGCCAGGACAAGCATTAAGCAGTTTAGCAATGCAATGCTTAGATAATGTTCCTGGCGATCGCAAAGTAATATTATCCTCGCTACGCTATGCTTATGAGCGACAATCTGACATTGCTTTCATCCTCAACATATTAGGACAACTGTGGCTTGAGGGAATCAAGATAGATTGGTCGGGATTTCATACCCATGAACGCCGATATCGCCTTCCCTTGCCAACATATCCCTTTGAGCGACAAAGATATTGGATTGAACCACAAAAATTATTACCTGCACAAATAAATTTCCAACCCAAGTTAACAGCATCAGAGCTTTGGAAATCTTTAGTAGAAGCTGGTCAACTCCAAGCTAGTACAGGAGCTTTGGAATTTGACGACCAAATTGCTCAAGAAAAAAGAGAGTGTTTAGATCGTTTATGTATTGCTTATATTAATCTTACAACAGCACATTTAGGAGTTTTTAGCAATCCTAATAAAAAGTATTTTTTAGAAGAGTTATTTGACCAATGTCAGATTATTCCTTCCTATAGAGAATTGTTCAGTCGATGGCTAGAAATATTGGTAGAGCAAGGTCATTTACATGAAGAACAAAAGCTGTTTAGTAACTTTTTACCAATATCAACAGACTTGGTTAATCAGCTTTTGGTAGAAGTCAGAGCCAAATGGGCAGACACACCGCAACAAATAGATTTGCTGCAACTGTATGGCGAAAATATGGTAGTTCTGCTGACTGGTAAAAAAGAACCATTAGAATTCCATGTTTCCACCTTATTAAAGTCAGGAGAATTTTCAGTCCAACAATTGCCTGAAAATAAGTACTACAACTCCATCATGCGGGTATGCTTAGAACAAGTGTTAAAAGTGCTACCACCTGAAGTTAATCTCAGAATTCTGGAACTTGGCGCTGGAACTGGTACTGGCACGGCAGAGTTATTACCTATATTGCCATCAGAGAAAACAAATTATACCTTCACTGATGTGGGAGGCTTCTTCTTGAATGCAGCTAAGAAGAAATTTAGCGATTATCCATTTATTGAATACCAATTGCTAGACCTTGAGCGATCGCTACAAGAACAAGGATACTCAAGTCACAGCTTTGATGTAATTGTAGCTTTCCAAGTGTTGCACGTCGCTCGAAATATTGGAGAAACTCTGGAGCGCATTCGCTCTTTACTCGCTCCTGGAGGTTTACTTCTCTTTTGGGAAACAACTCAACCACGCTTGGAATTTGAGTTTATTGACGCGCTGCTGATGAATCCGATAGAGGATTTAGAAAGCGATCGTAACATGTGCAATCCCTTTTTATCCAAAGAGCAGTGGCAACAAGAACTCAAATCTCATGGTTTTGTGCAGGTGAGAGCCTTCTCAGAATTCGCACCTTTCACAGACCACATAATTGTCGCTCAGGCTACTACACAAACAACGCCCAAAGCACCAGCAGCATTTACAGCATTACTTGAAGCCGACAAAACGTATGAAGTTTCATTTGGCAAAAAGTCCAACATTGCTGACTGGTTCTACATCCCTTCATGGAAACGTTCGCTACCACCACAATCAAACGGTCAGGTCAAACAAGCAGAACGCTGGTTAATATTCGTTGATGAGTATGGGTTAGGCGCTCAAATCGTGCAGCGACTAGAACTTGAAGGTCATGATGTAATTACCGTCAGAGTTGGAAAACAATTTGAGACTACGAGTGAATCTTCAAGAGAGCATCTAGGTAAGCGTGCATATACAATAGCACCGCAACAACAAGATGATTACAATACTCTACTCAAAGAACTTCGTGCCCAAGACTTAATCCCACAAAGAATTATTCATCTGTGGAGTGTAACCCAGTCAGAATTTGCAGATTCTAATGCAGCAGAAGGATTCCAAAGTTTATTATTGTTGACACAAGCGCTAGAAAAACAGAATTTTACAAATGAGTTACAGCTTGCAATTATCTCTAATAATATGCAAGCTGTAACCGGAGTCGAAAATCTCTGCCCAGAAAAAGCAGCACTCCTTGCACTTGTTAAAGTCATCCCACAAGAATATTCAAATATAAAATGTCGTAGCATTGATGTTGCTATTCCCTCACCAGGAAGTTGGCAAGAAGAGAAATTTGTAGAACAACTGCTGACAGAACTTAAAGCTAATTTCTCTGACTCAGTTATTGCTTACCGTGGTTTTGAACGTTGGGTGCAAACCTTTGAGTCTGTCCAATTAGATGCAAACGTCTCGGATACACTCAGGTTAAGAGAAAAAGGAGTCTACTTAATTACAGGTGGACTGGAAGACATAGGACTTGTAGTAGCCGAACATCTAGCAAAGACACTACAGGCAAAGCTGCTGATTTTAGAAGCTGAAGATTTTCCCAATCGGCAGGAGTGGGAACAGTGGCTGAAAACTCACAAGGATCAAAATAACATCAGCCGCAAGATTTTCAAAGTGCAAGAACTAGAAAAATTGGGCGCAGAAATCTTAATCGAAAGCGCTGATGTGGTAAATTTAGTACAAAACAAGTTTAGTCAAATAAATGGGGTATTCCACACAACAAAAATCCCCGCAAATAAGTTATTTAGCCCTATCGTAGAGATAGACCTGAAAGAGTGTAAACAGCAACTTCAGCAAGAAATACAAAGACTCTTAGTATTAGAAGAAGTTTTGCATTCCCAAAAGCTTGATTTTTGTCTATTAATGTCTTCCTTAACCTCAGTTTTAGGAGGATTAGGCTCTGTTATCTACTCAGCAGCTAGTCTATTCATGGATGCTTTTGCTTACCAGCACAATCAGATAAATCCTGTTCCTTGGATGAGCATTAACTGGGATGCGTGGCGATTTGCAGTAGGCACTTCACAAATACCTGCTAATACAGCTTTGGCTGAATTCGCCATCGAACCTTTAGAAGGTATAAATGCCCTTGAACGGATTCTTGTGTGGAGTCAATATCATCAAATAGTTGTCTCAACTGGTAATTTACAATCTAGAATTGACCAATGGATTAAATTAAAGCCTTTACAACAGAAAACTAATGCTCAAAAAGCGAATTTATCTTGTCGTCACTCTAGACCGAACTTAAAAAATGCATACATTGCTCCTAGTAATGATGTAGAGCAAAAACTAGTTGAAGTTTTTCAAGAGTTACTGGGTATAGAACCTGTAGGTATTCATGACAGCTTTTTTGCTTTAGGAGGAGACTCTCTGACGGGAACTGTACTTATTTCTCAGCTTCGCAAAACTTTTCAGATAGAACTACCTGTTCGTTCTCTTTTTGAAGCTTCCACTATTGATGAATTAGCTTTGGTGATTGAAGAAATTCTCATCGAAGAGTTAGAACAATTATCTGAAAACGAAGTAAATTCAACAGAGGAGATAAACAAAACTCCTGATATGCAACTGTCAAACTAGATCAAAAAAGTTGTTCATTGCAGGATAAAGATTATGAAAATTCAAACTGTCGGTGTTGTCGGAGCAGGTGTTATGGGAATTGGGTTAGCCCAAAGCCTCGCCCAAACTGGTCATCACGTAATTTTAGTAGATATTTCCGAAGAGATTTTGTCAGCTGCTAACAAACAAATCGGAAATAATATCCGTTTTCAAGGTTTTTTCAATAAAAATGAAAAAGTAGACAATCCTGATACCACTCTTCAAAGAATTAAATTTTCTACAAACTATAATTTTTTTGAAGATACAGAATTTCTGATTGAAAATGTCACCGAAAAGTGGGATATTAAAAAGGGAGTATACGCACAGCTTGATGCGATTTGTCCAGAAAAAACTATATTTGCAGCTAATACATCTGCTATTCCCATTACTCGCATTGCTTCATTAACTAAGCGTGCTGATAAAGTGATTGGTATGCATTTCATGAACCCGGTTCCCATGAAGCCGATGGTTGAAATGATTCGCGGGTATCACACATCTGATGAAACAATCTCAACAGCGAAAGAATTACTGGCTCAGATGGGTAAGGAAAGCATTCTCGTCAATGATTCGCCAGGTTTTGTTTCTAACCGAGTTCTCATGTTGACGATTAATGAAGCAATTTTCTTGCTACAAGACCAAGTTGCTTCAGTGGAAGAAGTAGATAGAATTTTTAAAAGTTGTTTTGGGCACAAGATGGGCCCTCTAGAAACTGCTGACTTAATTGGATTGGATACGATTCTTTTTTCTATCGAAGTTTTGTATGAAGGTTTCAACGACAGCAAATATAGGCCCTGTCAATTACTGAAAAAAATGGTAGATGCCGGGTTGTTTGGTCGCAAAAGTGGGCAAGGTTTTTATACTTACAATGGAGCAATTTAAAATTGGATATTAAAACAAAGTCCTTAGCCATTCTGAAAATCAAGGCAAATTGAAAAATGTCAGAAATACAAGTAAAAATTAGACAATTTTTATCCCGATTTTTCCGAAATCATGATTTGCAGTTAGATGAAGATATCTTTGCGCTTGGTTTTGTCAATTCCATGTTTGCTATGCAACTTGTTTTATTTATCGAACAAGCGTTTCAAATTACTATTGACAATGAAGACCTAGAACTTGATAACTTCAGAACTATAAATTCTATGACTCGTTTAGTTGAACGCAAAACAACTTTAGTCGCATAAAAATGAATCAATATAAAAATTACCATCCTTTCTACCAAACAAGTAATCATCATGAAAATTGAGTTGACATCTCAACAAAAAGATGATAAATCTAAGTTTAGAGGTTTCGTAAACGAAGAAATTATACCTCATGCAAATTCCTTCGACCAAGAAGAGTATACCTCTTCAAAAGTTATAGAAAAGTTTGCTCATCAAGGATATTTGGGTGCAGTATTACCTGAAGAATTTGGTGGCAAAAGTATGGATATCATCACTTATGGTCTTCTGAATGAAGAAGTTGGACGAGGATGTTCTTCTTTACGGAGTTTGCTCACAGTTCACAGTATGGTTTCTTATGCTCTTTGTCGATGGGGTAATAAGTCTCAAAAAGAGTATTGGCTGCCAAAATTAGCATCTGGTGAAGTTATAGCTGCTTTCGCATTAAGTGAACCTCACGTAGGTAGCGATGCCAAAAGTATAGAAACCACAGCAACACTCTCTGGTGATTATTATGTTTTAAATGGAAATAAAAAATGGATTACCTACGGGCAAATTGCAGATGTATTTTTAGTATTTGCCCAATGTTCGGGTAAACCTTCTGCTTTTTTAGTTGAAAAGAATAGTCCAGGATTTTCAATACAACCTATTTCTGGGATATTAGGCGTTCGAGCTTCAATGCTTGCTCAATTAAACTTTCTAGATTGTCGAATTCCTAAAGAAAACCTGGTAGGCAGATTGGGTTTTGGCTTTTCCTATATAGCTTCTTCTGCATTAGATTATGGAAGATATAGTGTGGCATGGGGTTCTCTAGGTATTGCTCAAGCTTGTCTAGAAGACTGCATTCATTACACGAGTGAACGAAAACAGTTTGATGTTTATTTGAAAGAACACCAATTAATTCGGCAAATGATTACCGAGATGATAGTCAATGTGAAAGCAGCAAGATTACTATGCTATCAAGCTGGCTATCTCAAAGAAATTGGCGATCCTAATTCCATCACAGAGACTTCAATCGCCAAATATTTTGCATCTACAACAGCAACTAAAGTCGCAAATGATGCCGTACAAATTCACGGGGCTAATGGTTGTACTAATGAATATTCGGTTGCTAGATATTTTCGAGATGCAAAAATTATGGAAATCATTGAAGGAAGTACACAAATACAACAGATTACCATCGCTGATTACGGTTATCAGGAGTACATATCAAAACCTGCTTCCACTGTTAATTCTCAAAACTTACTGGCAATGATGTGAGAATATGATTAGCATAAACACTCAAATCTCAAGCGATAAACAAGTCGATAAAAAAACTATCAAATGCGTAGTTTGGGATTTAGATAACACGCTTTGGGATGGTGTTTTGTTAGAGGGTGATTGTGTTTATCTGTTCCCCGATATAATCGATATTATCAAAACATTAGATAGTCGAGGTATTTTGCAGTCTATTGCCAGCAAAAATGACTATGCCAAAGCAATGGCAAAAATCCAGGAGTTTGGGCTACACGAATATTTTCTCTATCCCCAAATCAATTGGAATTCAAAATCGAGTTCTATTCAAGAAATTGCTAAGTCGCTCAATATTGGTATCGATGTATTTGCTTTTATCGATGACCAGTTATTTGAACTTGAAGAAGTCAATTTTTTCCTTCCGGAAGTACATTGTATTAATGTAACTGATTTACCGGATCTCTTAGATAAACCAGAAATGAATCCTCGTTTTATTACAGAAGATTCAAAGCTGAGAAGATTAATGTATATTAGTGATATTGAGCGAAATAATTCGGAAAAAGAATTTATTGGTACTCAAGACGAATTTTTAGCTACACTTAATATGATTTTTACTATCTCTGATGCTCAAGAAGATGATTTACAAAGAGCTGAAGAGTTAACATTAAGAACTAATCAATTAAATACAACTGGTTATACATATTCATATAACGAACTGAATCATTTCCGGCAATCCGATCGGCATAAAATACTAATTGCTAGTTTAGAAGATAAATATGGTAGTTATGGAAAAATTGGACTAGCTCTTATAGAATGTGCAGAGTCCGTATGGACTCTGAAGCTTTTGCTGATGTCTTGTCGGGTTATGTCGAGAGGTGTCGGCACAATTATGCTAAATCATATTATGACATTGGCTAAGAATAATAATGTTCGTTTGCGGGCTGAGTTTGTTTCAAATAATCGTAATCGAATGATGTATATATCTTATAAGTTTGCAGGTTTTCAAGAAATTGAAAAAAATGGAGATTTGGAGATTTTAGAAAACGATCTAACGCGAATACAGCCTATTCCTGAATATGTCAAGGTCAAAATTATGGATTAGAAGGTACTGCTAGTTATCGTAGTTTGATAGGGGGGATTATGGAAACAAGAAAAGATGAAATTTTAAAACGGCGATCGAAGCTTTCACTCGCTCAACAGGAACTTCTCACAAAGCGATTGCGCGGTGAAGTTAACTCTCGCTCTCAATTAAACGTTATTCCAAAACGCGCTCAAATAAGTCCTGCTCCCCTATCCTTTTCCCAACAACGCCTGTGGTTTCTTCAACAGTTAGATATCGACAATCCTTACTACAGCGAACTAGCGTGTGTACAGTTGTTAGGTGCGCTTAAAATGGATGCGTTAGAGCGAAGTCTCAATGAGATTGTGCAGCGCCATGAAGCGTTACGTACTACTTTTGAGATGCTTGAGGAAGAAGCAATTCAAATTATTCATCCTGCTGTAACTGTGACGCTGCCACTGGTGAATTTGCTCTCGATGTCAGAAGCAAAACGACAAGAACAAGTTGAGAGGTTAACAACAGAGATAGCTAAAAAACCTTTTGATTTAATGACTGGCCCGTTGCTGCGAGTTATGCTGCTACAAACAGGTGCCGAAGAATACTTGTTGCTATTCACGATCCACCACATTGCTGTTGATGGTTGGTCTATAGGAGTGCTGATTCGTGAATTAGCAAGACTGTATGAAGCCTTTTCCACTGGCAAAGCATCTCCCCTGGCTGATATCTCTATTCAATACGCAGACTTTGCTATTTGGCAGCGTCAGTGGTTACAAGGGGAATTACAAAAGACGCAACTTGATTATTGGAAGCAACAATTGGCAGATGTTTCAACTTTAGCTTTGCCCACAAATCGCCCACGACCAGCAGTCCAAAGCTTCCGAGGCGCAGTTGCTTCTTTTGAGTTATCAGCAAGCTTAACTGATATGCTCAGATCCCTGAGCAATCAGGAAGGAGTAACCTTGTTTATGACGCTACTAGGAGCATTTCAAGCTTTACTGTACCGTTATACAGGGCAAGAAGATATTTGCGTTGGCTCTCCAATTGCTAACCGCAATCAAAGCGAGATTCAAGGGCTAATTGGTTTTTTTGTCAATACCCTGGTGCTGCGGACTCATCTTTCTGGTAATCCAAGTTTTTTAGAATTGTTGAATAGAGTGCGCGAGGTATGCGTGGGTGCATACGCTCATGCAGATATACCTTTTGAGCAATTGGTGGAAGAACTTCATCCAGATAGAAATCTCAGTCAGATGCCCTTGTTTCAGGTAATGTTTGCTTGGCAAGAAGACACTCAAAAAGAACTGACACTACCTGGTTTGACTTTGAATTGGCTCCCGACGCACGGTCATACTGCTAAATTTGATTTAAGCCTGTACTTAGTCGATGGACAGCCAAAGTTGCGGGGATTTTTGGAATATAACACCGATTTGTTTGATGCTGAAACAGTTACTCGGATAGTAAAGCATTTTTGTAATTTGCTAGAAGGTATTGTTGCAAATCCACAAGCAAGATTATCTGACTTACCACTATTAACGGCTGAGGAGTTACATCAGCAGCTAGTGGAGTGGAATAACACTCAGGTTGAATATCCTCAACAACAATGTATTCATCAGTTGTTTGAAGCGCAAGTAGAACGCACACCTGATGCTGTAGCAGTAGTATTTGAGGATAAACAACTAACTTATTGCGAACTGAATGCTAGAGCAAATCAACTAGCGCACTATTTAAGAAAGCTAGGAGTGAAGCCAGAGATATTAGTTGGGATTTGTGTGGAGCGATCGTCAGAGATGTTGCCGGAGGCATCGCTCGATATGGTCATCGGACTATTGGCTATCCTCAAAGCCGGTGGTGCTTATGTACCCTTAGACCCTAATTATCCCAAAGAACGCTTGGCTTATATGTTGTTTGATACTCAACTACCAATTCTGCTAACTCAGCAGTACTTAGTTGAACAACTACCAGCACATAAAGCACATATAGTTTGCTTAGACACACATTGGGATCAGATTGCTCAAGAAAGCGAAACTAACCTGATAAATACTTCTACAGTTAATAATTTAGCTTATGTAATTTACACCTCTGGCTCCACAGGCAAACCCAAGGGGGTACTTGGTCTTCATCAAGGTGCTGTCAATCGGTTTCATTGGATGTGGAAATTTCATCCCTTCACTGAAGAAGAGGTTTGTTGTCAAAAGACATCCTTAAACTTTGTAGATTCAGTTTGGGAAATCTTTGGCCCTTTACTTCAGGGAATAACCACAGTAATTGTGCCAGAGAAAGTTGTCAAAGACCCACAACAATTTATAACTAGTCTTGCAAACAACAATGTAACCCGATTAGTACTTGTGCCTTCCTTATTACGTATATTATTAAATACATACAATCTTTTACAGTTGCAGCTACCCAAGTTAAAGTTATGGATTAGCAGTGGTGAAGCACTATCTACCGATCTCCTAGTACAATTTCGGCAGAGTTTGCCGGATAGTACCTTGTTAAACCTATATGGTTCATCGGAGGTATCTGCGGATGTTACTTGTGGCAAGATTACCCCACAGACACCCCAAACAACATCTGTTTTAATTGGTCGCCCAATTGCTAATACCCAGATACATATACTAGATACCAATAAGCAACCTGTTCCTCTAGGTGTACCTGGTGAAATATACGTAGGTGGCCACCAATTGGCACGAGGTTACTTAAACCGTCCTGATTTGACAGCAGAAAAATTTATCCCTCACCCTTTTAGTATTCAACACTCTGTACGTCTGTACAAAACAGGAGATTTAGCACGCTATCTACCAACTGGAGAAATTGAATACATTGGTCGCATTGACCACCAGTCTAAGATACGTGGTTTCCGCATTGAGTTGGGAGAAATTGAATTTGTCATTAACCAATATCCGCCAGTCCGAGAAAGCCTAACTGTAGTAGAGAAAAATTCTGTAGATTCTAAACGTTTAGTTGCTTATGTAGTTCCACAAAAAGAGCAAACACTAGTAATTTCAGAACTACGTAGCTTCCTGGAGTCAAAGTTGCCAAATTATATGATACCAGGGGCTTTTGTCATCCTTGAAGCACTACCGCTAACACCCAATGGCAAAGTTGACCGGAAAGCACTGCCAGCCCCAGAATTAACGCAGCTATCATCATCCAATCATGTTCCACCTACCACGCCAATAGAGAATTTATTAGCAGGAATTTGGGCAGAAATACTGGGACTTAACAAAATCAGTATTCATGAGAATTTCTTTGCTCTGGGAGGACATTCATTAATCGCCACTTGCGTAATATCCCAAATACGGCAAGTATTTCATATAGAACTGCCTTTGCGTTGTTTATTTGAAAAACCGACAATCGCAGGATTAGCCAAAGAAATTGAAATAGCCAGCCAAGCAAACTTAGGAATTGTAACAACAAAGATTGAGCCGATAGTGCGATCGCCACAATTACCCCTATCATTTGCTCAACAGAGGTTATGGTTCCTAGCGCAATTAGAGCCAGACAGTCCCTTCTACAACATCCCTGTTAATGTTCGCCTACAAGGAAAATTAAATTTTGAGGCACTACAACAAAGTTTCGACGAAATTCTGCGCCGTCATGAAGCATTGAGAACCAATTTCCAGACAGTTGAAGGGCAAGCAATAGCTGTTATCAAGGAAACCAAATCGCTTGTATTGCCTTTACTCGACCTGAGTGAATTAACTTCAGATCGGCTGGAATTTGCAGTCAAACAACAGGCTGTACAAGAAGCACAAACACCTTTTGATCTAACCAGTGACCTCTTATTGAGGGTAAAACTATTACGTTTAGATGCACAAGAACACATTGTACTAGTAACAATGCACCACATCGTCTCTGACGCTTGGTCAATTGGTGTACTAGTGCAAGAGTTGGCAAAACTTTATCCAGTCTTCTGTAATCAGCAACCCACACCCTTAACTGAACTACCAATACAATATGTAGACTTCGCCGCTTGGCAACGACAATGGCTGCAAGCAGAAGTATTACAATCGCAACTATCCTATTGGCGAAAACAGTTAGAAAATACACCCAAAGTATTAGAGTTACCCGCAGACTATCCCAGACCAGCAATTCAGACATTCCGGGGTGCAACTTACTCATTTGAGCTATCAGATGAACTCTCTGTAGCCCTGAATAAATTCAGTCATCAGCAGGGAAGTACCTTATTTATGACGCTGTTAGCAGCTTTCCAAACACTGCTATGGCGTTACACAGGGCAAGAAGATATCGTAGTTGGTTCACCCATTGCCAATCGTAACCGGGCAGAGATAGAAGGGTTAATTGGATTTTTTGTCAATACTTTGGTGTTGAGAACCAACTTAGCAGGAAATCCCAGCTTTGAGGAGCTACTCAAACGAGTGCGGGAAGTAGCATTAGGAGCATACACTCATCAAGATTTGCCGTTTGAATTGTTAGTTGAGCAACTGCAACCACAACGAGATTTAAGCCATACACCACTATTTCAAGTGATGTTTGTCCTTCAGAATGCACCAATTTCTACCTTAGAGTTGCCCGATCTGACCTTAACTTATTTACACAGCAATAGTGATAGTGCCAAGTTTGATTTGACCCTAAACATGATTGAAACAGAGTCGGGGTTAGTTGGCAGTTTAGAATATAATACTGATTTATTTGAGCAAAGCACGATTTGGCGACTGGTGGGTCATTTGCAAACGTTGCTTACAGGAATTGTTGCAAATCCACAGCAGCGGTTATCAGAGTTACCACTGTTGAGTGAATCTGAGCGGCATCAATTATTAGTGCAATGGAATGATACAGAAGTTGAGTATCCCCATCAGTTATGCACTCATCAATTATTTGAAGCGCAAGTAGAACGCACACCTGATGCTGTTGCAGTCGTATTTGGAGATAAACAGCTAACTTACCGCGAACTCAACACCAAAGCAAATCAATTAGGGCATTATTTGCGATCGCTAGGAGTAAAACCAGAAGTATTGGTGGGAATTTGTGTAGAGCGGTCGCTCTCTATGGTCATCGGACTATTGGCCATCCTCAAAGCCGGTGGTGCATACATCCCCTTAGACCCTAGTTATCCCCACGAGCGATTAGCATTTATACTCAAAGACGCCCAAGTGCCAGTACTCCTAACTCAAGCCTCCCTTGTGGAGGAAATGCCACAACACAAAGCTAAAGTTGTTTGTTTAGATAGAAATTGGCAGAAGAATACTTACGAGAAGCCATACCAACGAGACGAAGATGCTGCACGAGCGCCGAACGTACAACAGAGCAAGGAAAATTTATGCTCCGACTTAACTCCTGACAACGTAGTTTATGTCATCTATACTTCTGGTTCAACAGGTAAACCAAAAGGCGTACAAATTACCCACAGCGCTTTGAGCAACTTTTTGTACTCCATGAGGCAAAGACCAGGATTAACCCAAGAAGATACCTTACTAGCAGTCACAACATATTCCTTTGATATTGCGGCGTTAGAAATTTTTCTGCCAATCATAGTTGGTGGTCGTTTAGTAATCGCTAGTCGGGAAGTATCCTTAGACGGAACACAGTTGTCAGCTAAATTGAAAGACTCAAAAGCTACAGTCATGCAAGCCACACCTGCTACTTGGCAAATGCTTCTAACAGAAGGCTGGAGTGGCAATGAACAATTAAAAATTCTTTGTGGTGGAGAAGCTTTACCCGAATACCTAGCCAATCAATTATTGCATCGGTGTGCCTCTTTGTGGAATATGTACGGCCCCACAGAAACCACCATCTGGTCGGCAGCATCTCAGGTAGAAAGAGACAGCAAGGTTGTAGCAATTAGCCATCCGATTACGAATACGCAATTTTACATCCTCGACCAACACACTCAGTTAGTTCCTGTAGGTGTAGCAGGCGAATTGCATATCGGTGGAGATGGACTGGCACGAGGTTACTTAAACCGTCCTGATTTGACAGCAGAAAAATTTATCCCCAATCCCTTTAGCAAAAAAGCTGCACGTCTTTATAAAACTGGAGATTTAGCCCGCTATTTACCTAATGGAGAAATAGAGTACATTAGTCGCATTGACCACCAAGTAAAAGTCCGTGGTTTCCGCATTGAACTCTTAGAAATTGAAGCAGTAATTAACCAATATCCAGAGGTGCGAGAAAGTGTGGTTATGGCTCGAGAAGACTCCTCTGAAGGGAAGTCCTTGGTAGCTTATTTAGTGCAGAACCCAGAACATCAGGGATCGGACGAGGAGACGACGAAATTGCAAACTGAGCAAATTTCACAACGTCAAATATTACCGGGGCTACGCAACTTTTTAGAGTCGAAGTTGCCAAACTACATGGTGCCAAGTGCTTTTGTGATGCTAAAAGCGCTACCACTCACACCCAATGGCAAAGTTGACCGGAAAGCGCTACCTGCACCTGATACTAGTAGATCCCACCTAGAAAAAGTTTTTGTCGCACCTCAGAATCCATTTGAAGAAGTGGTAACTGGCATTTGGGTTCAAGTTCTGAATCGCGAACAAATAGGTATTTATGACAATTTCTTTGAGTTAGGCGGGCATTCATTGTTGGCGACACAAGTAATTTCTCGCATAAATAAAGCTTTCGAGATCGATCTATCGCTACATCGCTTATTTGAGTCTCCGACAGTGGTTGAATTAGCCAAAAGTATCCAGGAAGCGATGGAAGCAGAATTGGGACAACAGCCTCCCACCATTAGGCGCGTCTCTAGAGTCAAAAATCTGCCTCTTTCCTTCGCTCAAGCCAGACTATGGTTACTGGAGCAATTACAACCAGGCAACGCTATGTATAGCATACCAATTGCCGTGCGCTTAGTTGGTTTGTTGAATGTGGCTGCGCTGGAACAAGCTTTTGCTAAAATCGTATCTCGCCATGAAGCTTTACGCACTACCTTTCATCTGGTAAATGGACAACCCTTTCAGGTGATCGCTTCCAGCCTAAAAGTTAGACTACCAGTGGTGGATTTGCGGGAATTGCCAGAAGCACAAAGAGAAGCTCTTGTTCAACAACTAATCATAGAAGAATCGCAACGCTGCTTTGACTTAGTTCAAGGCCCATTACTAAGATGCACTCTCCTGCATATTCATGAACAAGAGTATATACTATTGTTCACCATCCACCATATTGTTTCAGATGGCTGGTCAATGGGCGTCTTTGTTCGGGAATTAGTAGCACTGTATGAAGCCTTCTCTGCTGGAAAATCCTCCCCGCTTCCAGAATTGGCTATTCAGTATGCAGACTTTGCAGCGTGGCAACGACAGTGGTTACAAGGTGATGTTTTAGAAACCCAACTCGCCTATTGGAAGAAGCAATTAAGTAATCTCCCTGTAATGAAATTGCCTACAACTCGTCCCCGTGCAGAAGTGAAAACTAATCTAGGTGACACTTCATCTTTTTTAATTCCCGCCAAAGAGTTCAAAGCACTTCAAGCACTCTCGCGTCAAGAGGGTGTCACTTTGTTCATGACTCTGCTGGCAGGTTTTCAAGTGTTGCTACAACGCTATACAAATCAGGATGACATCGTTGTAGGTACTGATGTCGCTAACCGTAACCAACCTGAGACTGAACCATTAATTGGTTTTTTTGTCAACCTACTTGTTTTACGCACTGATCTTGCTGGAAACCCCAGTTTTCGAGAGTTACTTAAACGAGTGCGCCAAGTTGCATTAGGAGCATACACTCATCAAGATTTGCCCTTCGATCAATTAGTGAAGGCATTGCAACCAGAGCGGAATTTGAGCAACACACCCTCACTATTTCAGGTGTTATTTGTCCTTCAGAATGCTCCGATGCCACCATTAGAATTGCCAGGACTGACATTAAGTTTATTGGAGGTTAAAAACGAAATAGCAAAGTTTGATTTAGCACTATTTCTGACAGAAACAGATCAAGGTATCGTCGGAAACTGGCAATACAATGCTGACCTTTTTGAAACCAGCATCATAACTCGCATGACAGATCATTTCAAGACATTACTCAATAGCATTATCTCCGAACCTGATGCCCGAATCAACAGTCTAGAAATGCTGACCGAAGCTGAAAACAAGCAACAAACTATGCAAAAACAAGAGCGGAAAGCTTTCAATCGAGAAAAATTTATTAGTATTGCTCCCAAGGCTGTCACCCTATCACCAGAAAAATTAATTAAGACATCCTATCTGCAAACTGGGCAAACATTTCCTCTAGTAATTCAGCCTGATACTGACGAGATTGATTTGGGAGATTGGGCTAAAACGAATCGGAAATTTATAGAGACAGAATTGTTAAAACACGGAGCTATTCTATTTAGAAATTTTCATGTAAATTCCGTTTCGGTATTTGAAAGCGTTGCTCAAGGGATTTGTCCAGAATTATTTAGTGAATATGGCGATTTACCTCGTGCTGTAGAAGGGAGTAAAGTTTATGGTTCCACTCCTTATCCAGCCGATAAAGCTATCCTCTTCCATAATGAAAGTTCTCACTTACATTGCTGGCCTTTAAAAATTTGGTTCTTCTGTGTACAACCAGCACAACAAGGTGGAGAAACGCCGATTATCGACTGTCGCCAAGCTTACCAAATACTCAATCCTCAGTTGCGAGAACGATTAGCTGAAAAACAATTAATGTACGTCCGCAACTACACCGATGATTTAGATGTAAGCTGGCAAGACTTTTTCCATACCAATGATAAATCTGTAGTAGAAAATTACTGTCGTCAGGCTAGGGTGACTTGTGAATGGTATGATAATAAGAGTTTAATAACTCGCCAAATTCGTCCAGCGATCGCGGTACATCCGAAAACAAGTGACAGAGTATTTTTCAATCAAATCCAGTTACATCACATCGCCTATTTGGATGTAGAAGTTCGAGAATCTTTGTTGTCTTTATTTGGAGAACAGAGGCTACCACGTAATGTTTATTATGGTGATGGAACTTCTATAGAAGACTCAGTTATTGCAGAAATTAATGAAGTTTATCATCAGGCAGAAACTAGCTTTTCTTGGCAGCAAGGAGATATTTTGATGCTAGATAATATGCTGGCTGCACACGGACGTTATCCTTATGTAGGACAACGCAAGATTGTAGTGGCGATGGGGGAAATGATTTGTAGTTGAAGATAGTGAAGAAACTATACTAGCGAAGTAAAATATTATCTCTTCAACCACAAATTATAAAATCACTAATTAATTGCATTTGATTATGACTATACAATCATCTTTTTTCTTCCCCAATATTATGGAACTTATTTTTGCCCTAATTACGTTAACTGCTGTCATAAGTTTAGTCATGTACCTCACGTGGCGCAAGAAAAAAAGTAAGTTGATATGGACGCCTATTTCTTCTATTGATCGTCGCTGCAACCTCTCTTATGATGAGTTCGTTCGAGAATATGCATCTGTTGGAAAGCCTGTGATTATCACTGACGCGATGAAAGACTGGAAAGCTTCAACCAAGTGGACTATGGATTTCTTCAGGACAGAGTACGGATCATCTGTGGGTCAAGTGATGGATTGCGAGTTATATTCAAGATAGTCCAAAAGTTGGTTATCTGATACCATTAATGATAAAATTTCCCTGGTTAGGCAATGCTCTATTTGCTATTGGTTTTCTCTAATATGGTTGTAAATATTTGTTAAAATCACTTTTGTTTGTGATAAAATTTTCTCCTAAACTGACTTTTCAGCAAATAATACGAAATCAAGACATATTGAAATTGATCCAATTTCATATTTATTAGTAATTCTTATTTAAGAATATCAGCTAATTCAAAAGAATAAATTGATTTTTAGAAATTATTTAATGAGGCAATAGAATACTTTTTTGAAAATTCTTGCTTACTAAATATGCGAATAGAAACTTGCCAACTTCAATAGCTATTTTACTAAATATAAACTGAACAAAATAGATTATTCTTAGCAATAGCAAAAAGTTAATACATATATGTTTAGATTAAGATGGTACAACGACAGATAAAATGATTTGTATTTGAAGATAGTGAACATATTATAAATAAAGTCTATGCCTACTAAAACTGTTAGCGGATTTCAGCTTTCCCCTTTACAAAAGCGTCTTTGGTTATTACAGCAATATAATTCAACTTATTGTACTCAATGTGCTATTTTCCTTGAAGGCAATCTCAACCCAGAGGTTTTAAAAGCCGCTTTACAACAAGTCATCAATCGACATGGAATTCTTCGGACAAGTTTTCGTCGCTTGTCAGGTATCAAAATTCCAGTCATGGTTATAGCAGATAGTAGTGTTCTGGTATGGCACGAAATCAATCTGAGTGATTGTGAACCACAGGAACAAGAAGCTAAATTTGAAGCTATTTTTCAACAACAGAGACGCCAAAATTTCGACTTTGAGCAAGATCCGCTCTTGTCTGCATCTCTACTAACGCTGTCACTGCACAAATATATTTTAATAATCAGTTTACCTTCCCTTTGTGCTGATACCTGGACACTCAAAAACTTAGTAGCTGAAATCAGCTATTCATACTCTGCTTGCTTACAAAGTGAAATAGTATCAGAAGAAGTTGTACAATACCTCCAATTCTCAGAATGGCAAAATCAATTGCTCGAAGATGAGAATGCGGAAATAGCTCATAAATATTGGCAAGAGCAAAAGTTGCCTTCCCAAACTATATTAAGACTGCCTTTTGAAAGCCAAGCTGCAAAACAAACAGAATTCCAGCTTGACTCTTTTCGATTGACGATCGCACCTGATGTCACAGCAAAGGCTGCAACCCTAGCTAGAAAGCATAATACTTCAACGGTTGTAGTTCTACTAGCCTGTTGGCAAACCCTAATTTGGCGGCTCATTGGAGAGTCAGAAATTATCATCGGTATGGCTAGCGATCGCAGGGAGTATGAAGAACTCCATGAAGTACTGGGACTGATTGCCACCTGGATTCCCATTAAAAGTCAACTCACACCAGACTTATGCTTCCAAGAAGTCTTAAAACTTAACGAAAACACCCTAACTAATAACACAGAATGGCAAGATTATTACACTCCTGAATCTGTAGGGAATGAAAACAATTTAGTATTTCCTATTGGTTTTGAGTTTGAGCAACTACCAGAAAAACATTTTGCGAATAGTGTGTCATTTTCGCTAGAAAAATACTATAGCTGTATTGAGCCATTTAAAGTTAAACTCACTTGTACTCAGCATGGTGAAACTTTAAATGCAGAATTTTACTATGATGTCAATTATTTTTCACCTGATAGTATTCAACGTTTAGCTGGACATTTTCAAACTTTATTAAATCATGCTACGAACAATCCAGATAAAAAAATTAGTCAATTAGATATAATCAGTAAAAGCGATCGCCAACAATTACTAGTTGAGTTTAATCAAACGCAGATTGATTATCCAAAAGACAAATGTATACATCAGATTTTTGAAGAACAAGTAGAAAAAACACCTAACAACATTGCCCTTGTCTTTGAAGACCAGCAACTAACATACGCAGAGCTGAACCGCAAAGCTAATCAACTAGCTCGTTACTTGCAAACATTGGGAGTCAAGCCGGAAGTTATAGTTGGGCTGTGTGTAGAGCGATCGCTCGAAATGATTATTGGACTTTTGGGCATCCTCAAGGCTGGTGGAGCATATTTACCACTAGATCCAACATTACCAAAGGAAAGTCTTGATTTCCGGTTGCAGGATGCTCAAGCGTCATTGGTGATTAATTTAGATACTGATTGGAACATCATTTCTCAGTACGACGATGATAATCCCAGCAGTGAGGTAACGACTGAAAATTTAGTCTATGTAGTATTTACCTCTGGTTCCACTGGCAAACCAAAGGGAGTAGCCATTGAACACCAGCAACTAGTTAATTACCTCAATAGCATCACAGAAAGATTAAATCTACCCACAGCAGCTAATTTCGCTAGTGTTTCTACCTTAGCCGCAGACTTGGGTAACACCGTTATCTTTCCTTCTCTTTGTACAGGTGGCACTCTGCATATCATATCCTCCCAGCGAGTTGCTGACTCAGCAGCCTTAGCTGAATACAACCGCCAACATTCCATCGAGTGTCTGAAAATTGTCCCCTCCCACCTTGCCAGTCTCCTAGCATCCGCTCCATCCCAGTCCATTCTGCCTCACCAAAGACTGATCCTGGGAGGTGAAGTTGCAACTTGGGATTTAATCGAGCAGATTCAGCAGCAAGCACCAGATTGCTTAATCTTCAATCACTACGGCCCAACAGAAGCTACCGTAGGTGTTACTACCTTCGCCGTTCAGAATAACCAAGCTAGTCATAATTCAAAAACAGTTCCACTAGGTCGTCCACTGGGGAATATACAGATTTATCTGTTAGATCAGCAGCTGCAACCCGTACCCATTGGTGTGCCAGGTGAATTGTATATCGGTGGAGCCTCTTTAGTTCGGGGTTATTTAAATCGGCCCGAACTAACCGCAGAGAGATTTATAGCCAACACCTTTGGAAATTCAAAATGCGATCGCCTTTACAAAACTGGTGATTTAGCACGTTACCTACCTGATGGCAACATTGAATTTATCGGACGGCTAGATAATCAGGTAAAAATCCGGGGCTTTCGGATTGAACTCTCCGAGATTGAGACGGTGCTGTGTCAGCATCCAGAAGTACAACAAGCTGTGGTTTTGCTGCGAGAAGACAAGCGGTTGATTGCCTATATTATTCCTAAGCAAAAACAGACACCCAGTGTTAGTAATATGCACAGGTTTGTGAGAGAAAAACTGCCGGAATATATGATGCCCTCGGCTTTCGTGATTCTCAAAGTGCTGCCACTAATGCCAAATGGCAAGGTGAACCGCAGTGCCTTACCAGAACCAGATGGTTATCGCCCAGAATTAGAAGCAACTTATCAGCCACCTCAAACAGAGATTGAAGAAGCGATCACTATTATCTGGCAAGAGGCGCTGAATGTGCAAAAAGTTGGTATTAATGATAACTTCTTTGAACTCGGTGGACATTCATTACTCATTGTGCAAATTCATAGCAAACTGAGACAACTTTTTAATCAAGATTTATCCATAACTGATTTATTTGAACATCCTACTATCAGTTCTTTAGTAAAGTTCTTGAATCCAGAAAAAAGTGAAGAATCTTCTTTAGAAGAAAGCCATAACAGAGCTAAAAGTCGGATGAATGAAAGACAACTAAGAACACAGTTTCGGCAAAAACTTTAAATTAAAAAATCTGGAGTGAAAAATGAAAAACAATTTAGAGGCTTCAGAAATTTTTAATGAGATAGCCATTGTAGGTATAAATGGGCGTTTCCCAAAAGCCAAAAATCTTGATGAGTTTTGGCAAAATTTACAGAATGGGGTGGAATCAATTTCGGTTTTTTCAGATATAGAACTGGAGTCTGCGGGTGTAGACAAAAGTACCCTAAATAACCCTAACTATGTTAAAGCAAACGCTGAACTGGAAGACGTAGAATTATTTGATGCTTCCTTCTTTAATTATTCTCCCAGAGCGGCAGAACTCATCGATCCGCAGCAACGGCTTTTCTTAGAAGTTGCCTGGGAGGCGCTCGAAAGTGCTGGCTACAATTCTGAAACCTATGAAGGTAGAATTAGTGTTTATGGTGGAGCCAGCGTTAGCAGTTACTTTTTATTCAATATTTTTTCTAACCCTGAATTAATAAAACTTGTTGGTTTTGATGAAATTAGACATAGTAATCGCCCAGATAACCTAGCTACACGAGTCGCCTATAAATTAAATCTAAATGGTTCAGCAATCACTGTCCAAACTGGTTGTTCTACTTCATTAGTCGCTGTACATTTAGCCTGTCAAAGTTTGCTAGATCGTGAATGCGATCTGGCCTTAGCGGGTGGAGTTTGCATATTTGGATCAGAAAAAGCTGGCTATTTTTATCAAGAAGGGGGAATTTTGTCTCCCGATGGACATTGCCGTGCCTTTGATGCCAAGGCAAAGGGAACTGTCAGCGGCGAAGGTGTAGGTATTGTAGTCTTAAAGCGATTAGAGGATGCGATCGCTGATGGAGATTTTATTCACGCTATTATTAAGGCTTCAGCTATTAATAATGATGGTTCTAAAAAAGTTGGCTACACAGCTCCCAGCGTCGATGGTCAAGCTCAGGTAATTGCCGAGGCTCTTGCCGTAGCGAGGGTGAAATCCGACATGATTAGTTATGTAGAAGCTCATGGAACCGGAACTGCTCTCGGAGATCCCATTGAAATTGCAGCGCTAACCAAATCTTTTCGTGCTACCACTGACAAAAAAGGTTTCTGCGCTATTGGTTCGGTAAAGACAAACATTGGACACTTAGATACTGCGGCTGGGATTGCGGGTTTAATCAAGACAGTTCTGGCGCTCAAACACCAGCAAATACCACCCAGTTTGCACTTTCAGCAGCCCAATCCGCAGATAGATTTCATCAACAGCCCATTCTATATTAATAACAAGCTTTCAGAATGGAAATCGAACGGACAACCTCGACGCGCTGGGGTTAGTTCTTTTGGAATTGGTGGCACTAATGCCCATGTAATACTTGAAGAAGCCCCAATTCTGGAACCATCTAGCCCTGGACGCTCACAGAATTTATTGGTAATCTCAGCCAAAACTAGCTTTGCACTGGAAACTGCCACAACAAACTTAGTTAACCACTTAAAGCAGCATCCTCAACTCAACTTGGCAGATGTCGCTTACACCCTTGGGGTGGGTCGTCAAGCCTTTGAACATCGCCGAATCGTAGTTTGCCAAGACATTGACGATGCAGTGAAAGTTTTAGAAATCCAAGAGCCACAAAGGGTCTTCAGCCACTTCACCGAACCCAGTGAGCGACAAGTTATATTTATGTTTCCTGGTCAAGGTGCCCAGTATGTGGAGATGGGTAAAGAACTCTACCAAAATGAGCCAATTTTCCGAAAACAGGTTGATTATTGTGCAGAATTACTCAAATTCTCCATTGGGATAGACCTACGCAATATTCTATATCCCAGCAAAGAGCAAGCAACAGCAGCAGTGGAGCAGCTGACGCAGACTTATATTACCCAACCAGCCCTATTTGTCATTGAGTATGCCCTAGCTCAGTTGTGGATGTCATGGGGATTGCATCCTGAAGCCATGATTGGTCATAGCATTGGCGAGTATGTAGCAGCTTGTCTTGCTGGCGTATTCTCTCTAGAAGATGCATTGGCGCTGGTAGCTGCGCGAGGAAAACTAATGCAGCAGATGCCCTCTGGGGATATGTTAGTAGTGCCTCAATCTGAGAAAGAAGTGCAATCTTGGCTAGGCGAAGAACTTTCCCTAGCTGCAATTAACGGGCCATCATTGTGCGTAGTTTCGGGATCAAAATTGGCAATTGATCAGTTGCACAACAAATTAACTAAGCAAGGGATTAATTGTCGACGTCTGCATACTTCTGGTGCTTTTCATTCCCAGATGATGAACCCAATCATCGAGCCGTTCATGGTACTGGTGCAAAAAATCAACCTAAAAGTTCCCCAAATTCCTTTTATTTCCAACGTCACTGGTACATGGATTACTGCCGCAGAAGCAACTGATCCCAGCTATTGGGCAAAGCATCTACGGCAGACTGTGCGCTTTGCTGAGGGAATTACTGAGTTGCTGCAACAGCCAAAGCGAATCCTGCTGGAAGTTGGCCCAGGGCGGACATTAAGTACTTTAGTTAGACAGCATTCAGAACAACCTGCTCAACCGATTGTGTTTTCTTCCTTGCGCCATCCCCAAGAACAACAGTCGGATGTTGCCTTTTTGCTCAACATACTGGGTAAACTCTGGCTTGCTGGGTTAAAAATAGATTGGTCTGGCTTTTATGCGACTGAACGTCGTCACCGCATCCCCTTACCAACGTACCCATTTGAGCGGCAAAGATACTGGGTTGAACCACAATCATCAAACGCCCTTGTGACTACGCCCCAAAAAGCGTTACACAAAAAGCCAAATATTGCTGAGTGGTTCTATATTCCAGTTTGGAAACAGTCCAGACTATTTGAATCTGTTGAAAATACAGAACTGTCAAAACAGAAATTGTGCTGGTTAGTCTTTGTAGATAAATGTGAAGTGGGTTCACTCTTCGTAAAACGTCTCCAACAGCAAGGGCAAGACGTAATTACTGTCAGCTTAGGAGAGCAGTTTACCAAACTGTGCGAGTGTCCTACAGACAGGCTTCGCCAACGCGCTTATTGCATCAACCCTCAACAAAAAGATGACTATGAAGCCTTGTTCCAAGTTCTTCGTAGCCAAGATTTGATGCCACAAATGATTGCTCATTTATGGGGAATTACGCCAAACAATCAGACATCTTCAGGAATTGAATCGTTGGCAACAAGTCAGGCTGTTGGCTTTTACAGCTTACTTTTTCTGAGTCAAGCACTTGGACAACAAAGTATTACAGATGCCCTGCAAATCCTAGTTGTGACTAACAACATACACGATGTGACTGGTGAGGAAAACCCATGCCCTGAAAAGGCAACAGTACTAGGGCCGTGCAAAGTAATCCCCCAAGAATATCCGAATATTACTTGCCGCAACATTGATATTGTGATTCCTGAATCTGTAATATCGCAACAGGAGAAATTGATCGATCAACTAATAGCAGAATTTACAACCAAACCAACTGACTCAGTAGTTGCTTACCGTAAGCATCATCGCTGGATTCAAACATTTGAACCAGTCTCCTTAGAAGAGGCTAGCCCAGAGAAAGCCCGATTACAGCAAGGGGGAGTCTACCTAATTACAGGTGGCTTGGGAGGTATTGGTTTGACACTAGCAGAATATCTGGCCAAGACAGTGCAAGCTAAATTAGTGTTGATATCACGTTCTGGTCTTCCGAAAGCAGATGAGTGGGAAAAATGGCTCATAACTCATGATGAGCAAGACCCTGTAAGCAAGAAAATCAGAGCAGTGCAGGTGTTAGAAGGGTTAGGTGCTGAGGTTTTAGTAGAGAGGGCAGATGTCGCTAACCTTGAACAAATGCAGTTAGCGATCGCATCAGTAACTAAGCGCTTTGGTAAAATTCATGGTGTCATCCATGCCGCCGGAATTGCTGGGGGAGGCATTATGCAACTAAAAACGCCCCAAGTAGCGGCAAGTGTTTTAGCTCCCAAAGTCCAAGGAACATTAGTCCTTGACAGCATCTTCAAGGACGTTGAATTAGATTTTCTGATCCTTTGTTCTGCCTTAAGTTCAGGCTCAATTCTCGGTAGATTTGGGCAGGTAGACTATTGTGCTGCTAATGCTTTTCTTGATGCCTTTGCTCACTGCAATACCTCCACGCGTACTACGTTCACCCAATCTATTAACTGGGGTGCTTGGCAAGAGGTCGGAATGGCAGTAAATACAGCAGTGGTGAACGAAGAACTAAAGAAAGAACGTGAAGAATACCTTAAAGAAGGAATACCACCTCAAGAAGGTGTTGATGCATTTAGCCGCATTCTCCAAAGTAGACTACCTCAAGTTGTTGTATCGACGCGAGATATCCAGGCTCAAATTCAGCAGAGTAATTCTTTCAAGTTTCTAGAAGAGGAATTAGCATCAACAATTCTGCCTCAAGTACTCCATTCCCGCCCCAATTTGGGAAATGATTACATCCCTGCTCGGAACAAGGTAGAGCAAATAGTCACTAACATCTGGCAACAAATCCTTGGTATTCAACAAGTAGGTATTCATGACAACTTTTTTGAGTTGGGAGGAAATTCTCTAATTAGTGTTCAGATTATTTCTAAGTTAAAAGAAGAATTAAATATTGAGATTCCTATCGTCAGTATTTACGAAAGACCAACTATAAATTCTCTTACCGAAATTCTCAGTTCTGATTCCAACGAAATCAATCATTTTGAGCAAAATAAGTCTCGTGGAGAAAAACGCCGACAAAAAAAATCACAGCAACAGCGTCATTAAAAAAATCAAAAAGACAATTTCCCTTAACTAAGTTAGTTCGAGATTCTGTCAAATATAGAGGTAGTAAAAATGCTAGTTTTAGGGATTTCTGGAGGGCTGGAACTTGTTCACGAGAATATATACGGATTTGAAACCAGTGGTCATGACTCAGCATGTGTTTTAATAAAAGATGGAAAAGTTGTTTTTGCAATAGAGGAAGAAAGACTTAATAGAATAAAACATACGAACAAGTTTCCGACCCAATCATTACATTTTTGCTTGAAAAAACATGGCATCAAACTACAAGACATTGACTTGATTGCCTATTACTTTGCAAAACATAACTTTGATTTACTTGTCGTGGCATGGGTTCAAGGTCGCTCAGAGTTTGGGCCAAGAGCTTTAGGTAATAGAAGTATTCTTGCAGATCCTCGTCCGGAAGAAAATAAAGAACGTATCAACAAAATGATTAAAAAGCGTGAAGGCTACAGACCTTTCGCACCATCTGTTTTAGAAGAGGAAGTAGATGAATTCTTTGAAGTTCCGCCTCATCAAAAACAATTTCCATTCATGGTATTCGTGGTTAATGTTAGAGAAGAAAAACGTAAACTTCTGGGAGCAGTGACCCATATTGATGGAACAGCAAGAATACAAACTGTATCACGGGAAACAAACGAAAAATATTATGACTTAATTCAGTCGTTTAAAAAGTTTGTAGGCGTTCCGGTTTTGCTTAACACATCGTTTAATAACAACGTTGAACCAATTGTAGATTCTGTTCAAGATGCAGTAGTTTGTTTTTTAACTACCGAACTAGATTACCTTGTTGTAGGAGAGTATCTGGTTAAAAAAAAGGAGGTATCTTGGAAGAACTATCTGTCTCTTAAAATTTCACTTCCCCCCCCCCATATTTCGTTGCATCAGGTTAAGAAGCTTGATTCAGATAGAAAATTCAATAATTTCTTCTGTATCGGCAATAGCTATGATAGAAATTTTCAACTAGGAATATCATCTAAAGTCTTTCGTATTTTGATGTTAGCAAACAGTGAGAAGACAGTAGAAAGCCTCCTCCAGGAAGATGGCGAGACTGACGAAAGAAAAGCTCAAGGAATCCTTGAGGAGATTATGGAATTATGGTCGCAGCGTTTGATTCTGCTGTGTCCATAAACCTCATCCAAACAATGTAAGAATTCATTAAGTTAAACGCTTTTCTCTTATTCGATTTTTGTTTATCCTCCACGGTGTATTTTACCTACAGGTAAGCGTACTTTTTTTGCTCTATTTGAGAAACTAATTGGTAGGCTTGATATGACTATAGAATCACCTCTTTCCTTCTCCAAGATTATTGGACTGATTTTTGCCACAATTATGTTGAGTATCCTTACAAGCTCAGTTATCTACCTGCTAAAAAGGATGTGGCGTAAGAAAAAAAGTAAGTTGATATGGACGCCTATTTCTTCTGTTGATCGTCGTAGCAACCTCTCTTATGATGAGTTCGTTCGGGAATATGCATCTATTGGAAAGCCTGTGATCATCACTGATGTGGTGAAAAACTGGAAATGCTCAACAAAGTGGACTGTGGATTTCTTCAGATCAGAGTACGGGTCCGCAGTGGGTCAAGTGCTGGATTGCGACACTCTAACTAAATCTTCCATGACTATTGCTGATTACCTCGATTACATGACTCTCAAAGAGCGCGACAAATTGCTCTGCTTGGAACGCTTGTTAATTCAAGATTATCCTGAGCTTCGGGAGGACTACAAAATTCCAGTGTATTTCCCCGATCTCTTAGAGAGAATACCAGAAAAGCTTAGAAGGAAATATAAACTTGAACCAGGTCATGTCCTCATAGGTCATAAAGATACATCGATAGGTCTTCACTGTGATTCCGGTCATGAGAATGCATGGGTAGCAGTGATTTCTGGGAAAAAGCGAGCTGTTTTGTTCTCACCAGATCAACAAGATTTTTTATACGATGGAGAAGTTGACACCTTCAACCCGGATTTAGAAAGGTTCCCACTGTATAAGAATGCCAATCCTGTAGAATGCACACTAAACCAGGGAGAAATCATCTACATCCCCCCAGATTGGTGGCATCATGTGAAGAATATCGAAGAGGCTATCACCTTGCAACGCAACTCGGTAGATCAATGGAACTCAGAACTAGTTTTCCAAAGTTTTATTGAGGCTGATGGAATAAAAGGTCATCTTGTACCACTGATTATAGAATTTCCCTGGCTAGGCAGTTTTCTATTTGCTATTGGGTTACTCTAATTTCGCAGTTAATAATATTAAGATATTGAAAATAATGATTGACAACTTAGACATCGCAATCATTGGCATGGTTGGCAGGTTCCCCGGAGCTAAAAATATTGATGAATATTGGCAAAATCTGCGAAATGGGATAGAGTCAATTACTTTTTTTAGTGATGAAGAATTGCAAAGTTTGAGGATAGAAGCAACGGTGCTGAGTGACCCTAACTATATCAAAGCAAAACCCATCATCGAAGATATAGAATTGTTTGATGCTTCATTTTTTGGCTTTAATCCAAAAGAAGCAGAAGTCATAGATCCGCAACATCGCTTGTTTTTAGAGTCGGCTTGGGAAGCTTTGGAAAATGCTGGTTACGCCAATGCTGAAGGTTCCATTGGAGTTTATGCTGGCTCAAGTATAAGTGCATACTTATTTAATCTTTATTCAAATCCTGACGTTGTTGCATCAGCGGGTCAACTGCTGATAATTGGCAATGATAAAGATCATTTGTCCACACGCGTATCCTATAAACTTAATTTGAAGGGGCCAAGTTACACGATTCAAACTGCTTGCTCAACTTCATTAGTTGCTATACATATTGCTTGCCAAAACTTGCTAAATAGCGAATGTGATATGGCTTTAGCTGGTGGCGTTTCTATAAATTTGCCCCACAAAAGTGGTTATAAATATCAAGAAAATGATATTCTTTCGTCTGATGGTCACTGCCGCGCCTTTGATGCCAAAGCTGAGGGAACTGTTTTCGGTAGCGGTGTAGGAGTTGTAGTCTTGAAAAGATTAGAGGATGCGATCGCAGATGGTGATTGTATTCATGCCATCATCAAAGGCTCTGCAATCAATAATGATGGGTCTTTAAAAGTTAGTTATGCAGCACCCAGCGTCGATGGTCAGGCAGAAGTAATTGTAGAGGCGATCGCTAATGCGGGAGTAGATCCCGATACTGTCACCTATATAGAAACCCACGGAACAGGGACATCTTTAGGAGATCCCATTGAAATTCAAGCCCTGACTAAAGCTTTTCGTGCCAGCACCGAAAATAAAAATTTCTGTGCCATCGGTTCGGTAAAAACCAATATTGGACATCTCGACCGGGCAGCCGGTGTTGCAAGTATCATCAAGACCATCCTTGCACTTAAACACAAGGAAATACCACCTAGCTTGCACTTTGAAGAACCCAATCCACAAATAGATTTTGCCAATAGTCCTTTTTATGTCAACACCACACTCTCTGAGTGGAAAACTAATGGCATTCCTCACCGGGCAGGAGTTAGTTCTTTTGGGATTGGTGGGACTAATGTTCATGTGATTCTTGAAGAAGCCCCTGCCGTTAAATCATCCGATCCTGCTCGTCCTTGGCAGTTGTTACAGCTTTCTGCCAAAACTAGTACAGCTCTGGAAACTGCTACAGCTAATCTACTTGCTCACCTACAACAGCATCCAAATTTAAACCTGGCTGATGTCGCTTACACTCTAAGTGTGGGTCGTCGGGTTTTCAAACATCGCCGGATGGTGGTTTGTCAAGACATGGAAGATGCACTAAAAGTGCTGACCACTCAAGATCCACAACGAGTCTTCACCCACTACGAAGAACCCCGTAATCGTTCTGTAGTGTTTATGTTTTCTGGGCAGGGGACACAGTACGTAGATATGGGCAGGGAACTCTACCAGAGTGAACCCATCTTTAAACAGCAAATTGATTACTGTAGTGAACTGCTGAAACCACACCTAAATATTGACCTGCGCCATGTACTTTATCCCACTGAAGTGCAGAAACAACAGGCAGCAGAGCAGCTAAAACAGACTTTTATTGCCCAACCAGCACTATTTGTCATTGAATACGCCCTCGCTCAGTTGTGGATGGCGTCGGGTGTGCGTCCTGAAGCGATGATTGGTCACAGCATTGGAGAATATGTTGCCGCAACTTTAGCCGGAGTTTTCTCACTCAAAGATGCCTTAGAACTAGTGGCGAACAGAGGAAAACTGATGCAGCAACTCCCCAGTGGGGGAATGCTCTCAATTCAACTTCCGCAACAGGAAGTGCAACCTTTGCTCTTGCAGGAATTATCTTTAGCTGCAATCAATGCCCCTTCCTACTGTGTGGTTTCGGGCCCAACAGCAGCGGTGGAACAATTGCAACAGCAATTACAAACAAAAGGCGTAGGATGTCGGCGGCTGCATACTTCCCATGCTTTTCATTCCCAGATGATGGAACCCATCGTTGAGCCTTTCATCCAGTCGTTACAAAAAGTCAAACTCAATTCTCCCCAAATTCCATTTATCTCTAATGTGACTGGGACTTGGATCGCAACAACCCAAGCAACAGACCCCAACTATTGGGCAAGGCATCTGAGAGAACCTGTGCGTTTTAGTGAGGGGATTGCTGAGTTAACTAAAGCACATGAACGCGTCCTACTGGAAGTAGGCCCTGGACGGACGTTAAGCACTTTTGCCAAACAACATTGGATAGAAGAATTGACAGCGCTCACCTCACTTCCCCATCCACAAGAGCAACAGTCGGATGCAGGATTTTTCCTCAACACCTTGGGTCGCCTGTGGCTTGTGGGGGTGCAAGTGGATTGGTCAGGTTTTTACGCCAATCAACGACGCCATCGTATTCCTTTACCAACCTATCCTTTTGAGCGTCAGCGCTACTGGATTGAGGCAAACCCAAAAGCTGCCTTAGCAACGGTACCGCAAGAAACGCTAGAGATAAAGCCAGATATTGCTGATTGGTTCTATGTTCCTCGTTGGAAAGAATCCATGCCCCTTGAGCTTTTTCAACAAGAAGAACTAGTAAAGCAAAAGTCATGCTGGTTGGTTTTTGTTGATGCCTATGGAGTTGGGGCCGAAATCGCAAACCGACTGGAACAATATGGCCATGATCTAATTATTGTCAAGGAAGCAGAGCAATTTGCCCAACTCAATGACCGGGAATATACTATTAATCCCCAGCAACCGGGTGATTATAATGCCTTATTGGAAGCGCTCCAAGCTCAAGATTTGACCCCCCAAGCGTTCGCCCATTTCTGGAGCGTTACACCCAACGCTACTTTGCCCAGCAACAAATCACCGGATGAGTTTTTTGAAGATTGCCAGAATCTCGGTTTTTACAGTCTAATGTTCTTGGCAAAGGCACTTGCAGAACGGAATATAACTGAGGCTATCAAGTTGATGGTCGTTACCAGCGATGTACACGACGTAACTGGCCATGAGAGGTTATGTCCTGAGAAAATCACAGTATTAGGATCGTGCAAAGTGATTCCACAGGAATATCCCAATATCGCCTGCTATAGCTTTGATGTCGTGCTTCCAGAATTTGGAACCACCGGATCACAAAAACTGATAGACCACTTACTAGCAGAATTTACAGCCCAGCCAACAGACTTAATAGTTGCTTACCGGGGACATCATCGCTGGGTACAGACCTTTGAAGCCGTTCGCTTAGAAGAGAGGACCGCTGGCAAAACCAGGTTGAGGAAAGAAGGCGTTTACCTAATCACTGGTGGACTTGGTAAGGTTGGTTTAGCACTGGCGGAATATTTAGCCGAGACAGTACAAGCTAAATTGATTTTGCTGGGGCGAAAGGGTCTTCCTGAGAAAAACCAGTGGTGTCAATGGTTGACGAATCATGATGAACAAGATCGTGTCAGCCAGCAGATCCGCAGAGTGCAAGCACTTGAGGCTTTAGGTGCTGAGGTTTTGGTAATCAGCGCCGATGTGGTAGATGAACAACAAATGCAGAATGCGATCGCGATCGCTACTGAGCGCTTTGGTAAAATTCATGGTGTCATCCATGCTGCGGGCAATCTCAAAGGTGTACTCCATTCTATTCAACAAACTTCTAAAGCTGAAGTTCAAAAGCAATTTGAACCCAAAGTATATGGAGTATTTTTATTAGATAAACTCTTGCAAGGAAAAGAGCTTGATTTTTGTCTATTAACCTCTTCTTTAGCATCCGTGTTAGGAGGTTTAGGATTTATTTCCTACAGCGCAGCGAACTTGTTTATGGATGCCTTTGTTCATAAGCATAACCAGACTACTAATTCTTGCCCTTGGTTTAGTGTAAACTGGGATGATTGGGGCATTAGGGAAGAACAACAAGATACAGATATTGAACAAACTTTACCTAAATTTTTCATGACACCAAAAAAAGGGGTAGAAACTTTTAGACGTGTGTTATCAATGTCTAAAGTATCTCAGGTTGTTGTCTCAACTGGAGACTTGCAAGCTAGAATTGACCAATGGATTAAGCTGGAATCTTTACGAGATACAGAATCCTCAAATCAGGGAAATTTATTCTCAAACTATCAAAGACCAAACTTACATACAGCATATGTTGCTCCTAGAAATGAAGTGGAGCAAACCATTGTAAATATCTGGCAAGAAGTACTTCATATTCAGGATTTAGGTATCCATGACAATTTTTTTGAACTTGGTGGTCATTCCTTACTTTTGATTCAGGTTCATAGCAAGATGCAAAAAATATTTCAACGAGATTTATCCTATGTTGAAATGTTTCAATATCCCACGATTAGCCAGATGTCTAAATATTTAACCCAAGAACAAAGCGAGCAACTAGCTTTTTCACAACATTCTAACCGAACTGAAAGCAGGACGGTTGCAATAAAGCGCCAAAAACAAGCCAGACAAAATCATCGGGCAGCAGCAAATAAAAAAGGATTACCATCTCAATAGCTCAAATAGACTAGTCTTTGACTATTGGAAGTTAGTTTCATAAATAATCAAATCATTGCCTCAAAGAGTAAAAATATTAGATTATTCAAGGACAAAAAATGACATTGAGTAAACAAGAAATGTCCAATCAAAATAACTTGTTGATGACGGAGCCAACATTGCATTATGGGATAGAAAAAAAAGTGATGCAACTATTTGCTCCATCAAGTCAATCATCCTCAGTAGAGGGAAAGATAGATAGGCAGGTTGCTACTTTAATAGATGATTTTTTAGGTGAAATCAATGTTAATACTGATATTAAGCTTGATTGTTTAGTGGAAAAATTCAGTAATAGTAAAGTCCCTGTTGACCCATCAAATTTTGAAAGCTATTTCAATTACTTAGCTAACAACGTCGTCGCCCATTCAATACATACATCTTCTCCACGATTTATCGGTCACATGACTTCGGCGCTCCCTAGTTTTGTGGGGCCTCTAGCGAAACTGATGACGGCGATGAATCAAAACGCTGTTAAGATAGAAACCGCTAAAGCCCTAAGCTTCTATGAACGTGAAGCTTTGGCAATGATGCATCGACTGATTTACAACTTTTCTGATAATTTCTACACACAGTATATTCAAAATAGTCAAAGTACATTAGGAATTTTAGTTTCGGGAGGAACAGTAGCAAATATCACAGCTCTCTGGTGTGCCCGTAATGCTTCCTTGGGAGCAAAATATGGCTTTTCTGGTGTAGAAAAAGAAGGTTTAGCCGCAGCCTTAGATTTCTATGGCTACAAAGGATCTGTGATTATTGGCTCAGATTTAATGCATTACTCTTTTGATAAAGCTGCGGACTTTTTAGGCATTGGTACGCATAGTTTAATTAGAGTATCTACTGATTGTAACAATCGAGTTAATATAAAAGAACTGCGCCAAACTGTTGCCGATTGTCGTGCAAAGAAACTACATATTATTGCGATCGTAGGCATTGCTGGGACAACAGACTCCGGTGGGGTGGATTCCCTTGCGGACATCGCAGATATTGCACAAGATGCTAATGTTCACTTTCATGTAGATGCTGCCTGGGGCGGGCCACTAATTTTTTCTGAACAACATCGCCATAAACTTGCTGGTATTGAACAGGCTAATTCAGTAACTATTGATGGACATAAACAACTTTATCTACCAATGGGAATTGGTATGGTTTTTCTACGCGATCCGCATTTAGCCAAAGCGATCGAAAAACAGGCTAGCTACACCATGCGGGAAGGATCATTTGATTTAGGTAAACGTGCCCTAGAAGGTTCTCGACCTGGTATGGCTTTATTTTTACATGCTGGACTAAATCTAATCGGACTTAAGGGATATGAATTTTTGATTGATGAAGGAATTCGGAAAACTCAATATATGGCAGAGCGTATCCGTGCTATGCCAGAGTTTGAGTTACTAGCACAACCGGATATAAACCTTCTAATCTATCGCTATATCCCAGAGTCATTGAGAGGGCTTAGTAGCATAAATCAGTTGAGTGAAACTGACAATCAACTAATCGATCGCTTGAATGAGCGTCTTCAGAAAAGCCAGCGCCAAGCCGGTCGTACTTTTATCTCCCGAACGACGAAAACAACTACTTGCTTTGGCACAGAAATTTCTATTTTGGCCTTGCGTGCGGTGATTGCTAATCCCCTAACTACTGAAGATGATATCGATGCCGTTTTAAACGATCAAATTCACATTGCTAGTGGTCTACGAATCCAAAAATTCCGGGAAAGTTATTAAATATGACAAATGGTTTTAATATTTTAAGTTCTCAAGATGCAATAGCCATAATTGGTATAGCAGGACGTTTTCCTGGAGCACAAAACGTCGATAAGTTTTGGCATAATATACGAGATGGTTTAGAGTCTATTTCTTGTTTTACTGATGAAGAATTGGTGTCTAATGGTATAGACTCTACAGTTTTTAATAACCCCAATTATGTCAAAGCAGGCACTGTAATAGAAGACATAGAATTATTTGACGCGGCATTTTTTGGCTTTACTCCCAGAGAAGCAGAAATTACAGACATACAACACCGTATTTTTCTAGAATCTGTTTGGGAAGCTCTAGAAAATGCTGGCTATGATTCAGAAAATTATGCTGGTCAAATTGGTCTTTTCGCTGGTGGAAATATCAGTAGTTATCTATTCTCAAACCTCTATCCAAACCAGGATTTGCTCAAATCTATAGACAGGTTGCAAATTTCTATTGGAAATGATAAAGACCATCTACCTACACAAATCTCTTACAAGTTAAACTTTAAAGGGCCAAGTATCAATGTTCAAACTAGCTGTTCTACGTCATTAGTTGCCATTCACTTAGCTTGTCAAAGTTTGCTGAATGGCGAAAGTGATATTGCTCTGGCTGGTGGGGTTTCGATACAAGTGCCACAAAAAGTTGGCTACCAATATCAAGAAGGAGGAATCAATTCTCCTGATGGACATTGCCGATCCTTTGATATTAATGCTCAAGGAACTGTTTTCGGTAATGGTTTGGGTGTCGTGGTGTTGAAGCGACTAGAGGATGCGATCGCAGATGGTGATTGTATTCATGCACTAATCAAAAGTTCGGCTATCAATAATGACGGCTCTTTAAAAGTTGGTTATACGGCTCCTAGCGTCGATGGTCAAAGGGAGGTAATCTTAGAGGCGCTTGTGTTAGCTGGAGTTGAACCTGAAACTATCACTTATATTGAGGCACACGGAACCGGAACTTCCTTAGGAGATCCGATTGAAATTGCTGCTCTCACCCAGGCATTTCGTGCCAGCACGAACAAAAAATGCTTCTGTGCCATTGGTTCAGTTAAAACTAATATCGGACATTTAAATACAGCAGCTGGTGTGAGCGGTTTAATTAAAACTGTCCAAGCCTTAAAACATAAACAAATACCGCCCAGTTTGCACTTTCAAGCGCCCAATCCTCAAATAGATTTTGCCAACAGTCCTTTTTATGTCAATACTCAATTATCTGAGTGGAAAACCAACGAAATTCCTCGCCGCGCTGGAGTAAGTTCTTTTGGTATTGGTGGGACAAATGCTCATGTCATTCTCGAAGAAGCTCCTGTTGTTGAACCATCTGGAACTTCTCGCCTCTACCAATTGTTGCTGTTTTCCGCCAAAACCAGCACAGCTTTGGAAAGTATTACAGCTAATGTAGTTGCTCACCTCCAGCAAAATCCCGATATTACCCTAGCCGATGTGGCTTACACCCTACAAGTGGGTCGTCGGGCTTTTGAGCATCGCCGCATAGTGGTTTGCCATGATATAGATGATGCGCTGAAAGTGCTGACCTCCCAAAACCCAGATCGGATTTTTACTAACCACCACAAGCCAAGTCACTGTCCAGTTGTATTCATGTTTTCTGGACAGGGGACACAATACGTAAATATGGCGCGGGAACTTTATGAAGAGGAGACGACATTTCGGGAACAAGTGGATATTTGTTCAGAAATTCTCAAACCCCACTTAGGGATCGATCTACGCCATGTACTTTATCCTAGTGAAGACAAAATCCAAAAAGCTTTGCAGCAACTACAACAAACAGCAATTACCCAACCAGCACTGTTTGTCATTGAGTATGCCCTCGCTAAGTTGTGGATGTCATGGGGAGTGCATCCAGAGGCGATGATTGGTCACAGCATCGGGGAATATGTCGCAGCGGCAATAGCAGGTGTGTTCTCTTTAGAAGATGCTTTAACCATTGTGGCAACAAGGGGAAAACTAATGCAACAGTTACCCACAGAGAGAATGTCGGGGATTTCACCTTTACCAGGTGGCTTTGATTGTGCGATGGTAGAACCCATATTGAAGGCGTTTGTCCAGGCTGTGAAAACAGTGAAACTTAACCCGCCACGAATTCGCTTTATTTCTAATGTCACTGGCAATTGGATTACAAACGAGGAAGCTACAAATCCCAGTTATTGGGGTCAGCATTTGTGGCAATCTGTGATGTTTTCAGATGGAATATCTCAACTTTTACAACAAATTAAAGGAATTTTCTTAGAAGTTGGGCCAGGCGGAAGCTTAAGCACATTAACAACACAGCATTTAGAGTTTGATACAAAACAGCTCGTGCTGACTTCATTACGCCATGCCGAGGAAGAACAATCGGATATTAGTTTCTTATTGCAGACATTAGGTCAGTTGTGGTTGGCTGGTGTAGAGATAGATTGGTCTGGGTTTTATACTCATGAACAGCGTCATCGTCTACCTTTGCCGACATATCCCTTTGAACGACAAAAATACTGGATTGAACCCCAAAAACAAGAAATTGATCGCCATCCTACTCCAGTGTTACTGGGTAAAAAACCTGATATAGCCGACTGGTTTTACATTCCGTTTTGGAAACCATCTTTACCCTCAAAACCGCTAAAACCTAAAGAATTAGCATCTCAAAAATCGTGTGTTTTGGTATTTATTGATGAGTGTGGCTTGGGTACTAAGCTGGTAAAACAACTGGAACAACAAAAACAAGATGTTATTACCGTAAAAATTGGGGCAAATTTCACAAAGATAGACGAGTATCAGTATACCCTCAATCCCGATCGCAATCACGATTACAATACCTTAATCAAAGAACTTTTAATACAAGAAAAATTACCCACAAGCATTATTCATTTGTGGAACGTCACACCTGTTATTGAGAAAGAGTTAGAAATTGAAGAAGTTAAGAAAGCTCAAAAAACCGGATTTTACAGCCTGTTATTTCTTGCCCAAGCGTTGGGACAACAGGAAACATCTTTTGCAGTAAAAATTACAGTTATTTCTAACAACCTCCAGCCAGTTATAGGAAGTGAAATACTGTGTCCAGAAAAAGCAACCTTACTTGGGCCTATTAAAGTCATATCCCAAGAATACTCAAATATAAGTTGTCATAGTATTGATGTGATTCTTCCCTCACCAGGAAGTCGCCAAGAAGAAAAACTTGTAGAAAAATTGCTGACAGAATTATCAACTGTCAATTCTGAGAAAGTGATTGCTTATCGGGGTATGAATCGCTGGGTGCAAAGTTTTGAGCCAGTACGCTTTGAGCAAACTCAGATCGGAACACCGCGATTAAGGCAAGGTGGAGTCTATCTAATTACAGGTGGACTTGGAGGTATTGGACTTGTGATGGCAGAATACTTAGCTCAAACTGTACAAGCAAAACTGCTGTTGATTAGTCGTTCAACTTTGCCTAAGCGAGACGACTGGGAACAGTGGTTAGCAACTCACAATGAAACTGATAGTATTAGTCGCAAGATTATCAAAGTGCAAGAACTTGAACAGTTGGGTGCAGAAGTTTTAGTAGTGAGCGCTGATGTAAGCAACACGGAACAAATGCAAGCAGCGATCGCTCAAGCTCAGTTAAGGTTTGGTCAGCTAAATGGTGTTATTCACGCCGCTGGAATTCTCAAAGACAAGTCTTTTGCAGCTATTGAAAATATCACTCAAAGAAATTGTGAGGATCAATTTCAGCCGAAAGTAGACGGACTCTTAGTATTAAACAAGATTTTGCAAGATAAAGAGCTTGATTTTTGTTTCTTACTATCTTCCTTATCATCTGTTTTAGGAGGATTAGGATATGTTGCTTACTCGGCAGCGAATATCTTCATGGATGCTTTTGTACATCAACATAATCAGAAAAATTTAGTTTCATGGATTAGCATAAACTGGGATAGTTGGCAACTAGAAAAAGAAAATAAACAGAATACATCTGTGGGTACAAGCCTGAACGAATTTGGATTTAGTCCCAAAGAAGGTATACAAGCTTTTCAAAGAATTTTAAATTGTAATGAATTCCATCATTTAGTTGTTTCAACTGGAGAGCTTCAAGCTCGGATTGAGCAATGGATTAATCTTGAATCTTTTCAAAAGCAAGCATCTGGGGAACCAACAAATTTATTAGCGCTTCATCCTAGACCCGATTTACAAAACCCATACATTCCTCTCACTAATGAAATTGAGCAAACAATTGCTAAAATTTGGCAAGAAAATTTAGGCATAAAAGATATTGGTCTTTACGATAACTTTTTTGAATTAGGAGGAGATTCACTATTAATCATTCAGGTTCATCGTCAACTTGTGAAAACCCTGAACAAAAACCTGTCAATTGCTGATTTATTTAAATATTCAACCATCAGTGCGCTGACAAAATATCTTAGTGAGAAAAAAGTTCAAACCACAAAACTTCAACAAGTTAACGAACGTGCCAACAAAAAAGAAGTGGCTATACAAGAAAAAAGACAATTAATGCAACAAAGGAGGAAGGCAGATGGATAATCATGAAATCGACGATTCCATCAAAGGTATAGCCATCATTGGTTTAGTCGGTCGTTTCCCAGGAGCCAAAAGTGTTAGTGAATTTTGGGAGAATTTGTGCAATGGGAAAGAGTCCATTGCTTTTTTCAGTGATGAAGAATTAGAAGTTTCAGGCATAGATTCGGCATGGCTGTGCGATCCTAACTATGTTAAAGCTGCTGCTCGTTTGTCTGATATTGATATGTTTGATGCTTCCTTCTTCGATTTATCACCAAGGGAAGCTGAAATCATGGACCCGCAACACCGTATTCTCCTGGAGTGTGCTTGGGAAGCACTGGAAAATGCTGGTTATGACCCTAGAGCAGACAAAGAGTTAACTGGTTTTTACGTGGGAAGTAACCTGAGTATGTATATGTTAAACATACTGAGTTCCAACCCTGACTTAGTTAAATCGATGGGTTCCTCAATTTTATTTAGCAATGGTCAGGACTATGCCGCCACCAGAGTTTCATATAAGTTGAATCTGAAAGGCCCAAGTCTCAACATCAGCACAGCTTGTTCCACTTCATTGGTAGCTGTTCATTCAGCCTGTCAAGGATTACTAAACTACGAGTGCGATTTGGCTTTGGCAGGTGGTATTTCAATACAGTCATTGGAAAATAAAGGTTATTTCTATCAAGAAGGGGGTATAACTTCTCCTGACGGTCACTGTCGCCCCTTTGATGCTAAAGCTCAGGGAACTATTTTTGGTGATGGCGTGGGTATTGTTGTACTCAAGAGATTAGAGGATGCTTTGGCCGATGGCAACAGCATTCATGCAGTGATTAAAGGTTCAGCGATCAATAACGACGGTGCGGCTAAGGTGGGTTACACGGCTCCTAGTGTAGATGGTCAAGCTCAGGTGATTGCTGAGGCTCAGGCGATGGCCGGAGTTACCCCCGAAACAATTAGCTACATTGAGACTCACGGAACTGGCACAGCTTTGGGAGATCCGATTGAAATTAGTGCCCTTAAGGAGGCGTTTGAAACTAGTACCAACCAAAAAGGTTTCTGTGCGATCGCATCTGTAAAGGCTAATGTCGGACACTTAAATATCGCGGCTGGTGTAACTGGTTTAATTAAAACGGTGATGGCCCTCAAGCACAAATTAATTCCTCCCAGCTTACACTTTGAACAACCAAATCCGAAAATAGACTTCGGCGACAGCCCCTTTTACGTTAATAATACGTTATCGGAGTGGAAAACTAACGGAATTCCTCGTCGCGCTGGGGTAAGTTCTTTCGGAGTTGGGGGTACTAATGCCCATGTCATCTTGGAAGAACCCCCAACCTTCCAGCCTTCGGGAAAATCTCGCCCTTGGCAATTGCTGGTGTTGTCAGCTAAGACAACTACAGCCTTAGAAACTACAACAGCTAATTTAGTTGAACATCTAAAACAGCATTGTGATATTACTCTTGCTGATGTCGTACATACTCTACAAGTAGGTCGTCGGGCTTTTGACCATCGCTTGATGGTGGTTTGCCAAGACCTCGACGACGCGTTCAAAGCACTGACTACGCTAGATCCGCAACGAGTTTTTACCCACTACCAGAAGCCCTGTAACTGTCCAGTCGTGTTTATGTTTTCTGGACAGGGGACACAATACGTAAATATGGCGCGGGAACTTTATGAAGAGGAGACGACATTTCGGGAACAAGTGGATATTTGTTCAGAAATTCTCAAACCCCACTTAGGGATCGATCTACGCCATGTACTTTATCCTAGTGAAGACAAAATCCAAAAAGCTTTGCAGCAACTACAACAAACAGCAATTACCCAACCAGCACTGTTTGTCATTGAGTATGCCCTCGCTAAGTTGTGGATGTCATGGGGAGTGCATCCAGAGGCGATGATTGGTCACAGCATCGGGGAATATGTCGCAGCGGCAATAGCAGGTGTGTTCTCTTTAGAAGATGCTTTAACCATTGTGGCAACAAGGGGAAAACTAATGCAACAGTTACCCACAG
>NZ_JACKZU010000209.1:0-14158 GCF_014222165.1 Nostoc sp. 2RC | reverse complement strand
AATGGGGACTGGGGGGAGATGGCAACGCCTTGGGGAAAGGTAAAAGGTAAAAGGTAAAAGGAGGGATCTTTATTTTCCCCTTTGCCCAATGACTAATAACTAATGACTAATGACTAATAACTATGAATAAAATTGTTTATTTTCAGTGTCCTACAGGAATTTCCGGGGATATGTGTCTGGGTGCTTTGGTGAGTTTGGGTGTTCCTGTGGAGTATTTAATTGAAAAACTCAATGGTTTGGGAATTGAACGGGAATATGAGTTAAAAGCAGAACTTGTGCAACGAAATGGTCAGCAGGCGACTAAAGTCCATGTGGATTTAGTAGACCATCATCATCATCATGACCACGAACACACTCATCATCACGGACGCCATCTGCCAGAAATAGAACAGATGATTCTCCAAGCGGGTTTGCCACCACGGGCAGAAGCTTGGAGTTTGGCGGTATTCCGGCAGCTAGCAGTGGCAGAAGGGGCAGTGCATGGCATTTCTCCTGAAAAAGTTCATTTTCATGAGGTAGGTGCTGTAGATGCGATTGTGGATATTGTGGGTACTTGCTTGGGGTTGGATTGGTTGGGGATTGAGAGCAATGAAGAAGGATTACCTTTACTGTACTGCTCGGCCTTCCCGACGGGCGGCGGTACTGTGAGGGCGGCGCATGGTCAAATGGCTGTACCAGTACCAGCAGTATTAAAGCTGTGGGAGATGCGGGGTTGCCCAGTTTATAGCAACGGCATTGAACGAGAGCTAGTGACGCCAACGGGTGCCGCGATCGCCACTACCTTAGCTAGAGAATTTGGTTCGCCGCCCCCCATCGCTATCAAGAAAGTAGGATTGGGAGCAGGAACCATAAATTTACCCATCCCCAATATTTTACGCCTCTGGCTGGGCGAAAGCGCAATTTTAGACTCAAATTTGTCCGATTATCAGGATACTAGCGCCTATGTGGAAACTATATCTGTACTAGAAACCCAAATTGACGATTTAAATCCTCAGGCCATCGGCTATGTGTTTGAGGCTTTGTTTGCGGCTGGTGCGCTGGATGTTTTTACTCAGGCCATCGCCATGAAAAAATCGCGTCCGGGAATTTTGTTGAGTGTTATCTGTCATCCAGAAAATTTACTCAGTTGTGAAGCGGTTATATTCCGCGAAACCACAACATTGGGTATTCGGCGAACTAATCAGCAACGCGCCATCTTACCGCGAGAAATTCAGCAAGTGGAAACTGAGTATGGTAAAGTGCGCGTTAAAGTGGCATGGAAAGAGCGATCGCTAGAAAAAGTTATTGCTAATGTGCAGCCAGAATATGAAGATTGTGCAGAATTAGCCCGAAAACATAACATTCCCTGGCGGGAAGTTCAACGGCTAGCACTACAGAATTGGTATTTGACTAAAACAAAAAGCGAATAGAATTCCTGGCCATAGCAATCTTATTTGAGTTGTGAAAAATTTTAGTAGTGGTTGTTGACTGTCAACAACAGCAAGATTTCACGAATGATTTAGCACTGCCATATACAGACAAAGCCTGCCTTCACACCTAAGGTAAAATTCAAGTTTTAAAACCTGCAAAGGTAGGTTTTGTTTTTAATTCTGATACCTATTCACCAAGTTTTTGAAATTAAAACTCGTCAAAATTCACTATGAATTATGACGAGCGGTGCGTTTATTGTTTCTTGTTAAACTGGATTTTTTCCACCAGTTTAACAACTATTTTTGACTAATTTTAATCAATGTTTCTCACTGTTCTTTTCACGGCGTCACCTGCATCTTCAGCTCCACGCTGAACATTTTTAGTTACATCTTCGGCAGCATTCTGGGTATTACCCTTAATATTTTCAATTCCTCGCTGAGTCCCTTTAGCTACACCTTCGCCGACTTCTTGAACTGAACTGCCAAGATTTTCACCAACGTCTTTGAGTTTATCGCCAACGGGTGTTTTTTGAAGATTCTGGAAAGC
Organism: Nostoc sp. 2RC; assembly: GCF_014222165.1. Classification (NCBI taxonomy): domain Bacteria; kingdom Bacillati; phylum Cyanobacteriota; class Cyanophyceae; order Nostocales; family Nostocaceae; genus Nostoc; species Nostoc sp. 2RC. Next base: position 12,202 of record NZ_JACKZU010000209.1, on the reverse strand, counting down.
TTCTGCTGGATTTTTAACTCCTTTCTCTTCAATGTTTTTCTGAGCATTTCTCACCAGCGCATCAGCTTTATCATTAATTGCCTTTTCATCTTGCGCTCTGGGATCTACATCACTAAAGTTATTTATCCCGCCAGAGGGTGAAGAGAGAGGATAATCTTTTGTGGGATCGTATCGTTCCACATTCGGTGCTTGGTCACGAGGCTGGGGTGGCTGTGTTGCTACTCCTGGAGCAGCGCAAGCTTGTGTCACAAATAGGAACATGCCCGCTAAAAAAACAGTTAAAATTCTCAATGGGCGAATGTTTTTCAACCAAGTACCTACTTTTTTCATATTTCTACTCCTTGCATTTTTGTGACTAAGTTAAACTTCAACTAAGTGAGCGTTTGCAATCTATTTCAAAAGACAAAATCAGAATTCTATCTGCCTAAGGCTGGATTTCGTTGTAATTCCGGTCTAGCACTTGCTTCATTTCCTTTGTCTTTCAAAAAATCTGAAGCTTCTTCAACAGTTTCTTTCACAGTTCCAAGACGTTCTTTAACGCGAGTTCCTACACTGGGTTCGTTCTGAATCAAACCACCTGGTTCTGGTTGTTGGAAATTCTCGTCTGTGATAAGTGGCAATTGTGCTTCTTTCTTGATTCGACCTACTGGTGTTTCAGCACCAGGATAAAGTATTTCCGAATCTCTATTTCCAACATTTGTAGCGATCGATAATGAGCTTGGCTGTAGGCTAGCTTGGTCGCGGTCTTGGTTGTTTCTGAGGTTCGTTACTTTGGAATCGGGATTTCTAGTGTATTTGTCTCCACCATTCTTATAAGGATTATTGGCTCCACCTGCTTGTACAGCAGGATTTTGTGGATTTGCACCTTGAGCATTCCCTGTACTACAAGCAGTGCTAACTATCAACAATAATCCTGCAAGAAAAATTGTTAATATTTGGCGCAGTCGTAGTTTTTTAAAAAAGGCGATCGCAGCTTTCACGTAGTCCTCCTTACCAAAATATTAATAAGTAGAAGTTTTAGCTGAATCATTGGTATTGTTCAGTACGTTATTGTGGTTTGTTTAGTTGGTTAATTTTTGAATAACCTCTATTAAAGATAGGAAGAATAAAACGACTTTTACCTCTAGCGCAGGCCACATTTTAATTAACACAAGAATAATATTTTTATCTAACTCTAGAGAGATATAAAATAATATGCAGTTATCTTCGTAAAAAAAAATACAAAGATATTTTTCGTATTTTTAAATCTCTTGGATATGTAGCTGATATATATTAAGATTTGAAGTATTTGGCTATTGTTAGCCTAACCGTTAAATTACTAATTTCATGAAGCAATTTTTACGTTGGATAATTTTAGGCGGAACACTATTTTTTTTAGGGAAAGCCTTGAAAGATAATTGGGTTCAAGTCACTGCTATCCACATTGATGGGGTAGGATGGGGAATTATGGCGATCGCTACATTCGTCACTTTACTGGCGCATACCTGGGCTGGCTGGATTTGGACTTGGGTTTTGCAAGAGTTAAATCAACCAGTGTCATCTTCCCAGTTCATCCAAGTTTACCTAAAAACTAATATTGCTAAGTATTTACCAGGTAACATTTGGCATTATTACGGACGAATTCTCGCCGCCAAAAATGCCAATGTTTCTGCCGGTGCAGCCACCTTAAGCGTCTTGCTGGAACCGCTACTGATGGCGACGGCTGCTTTAATCTTAATTATTCTCTTCAGTAGTCAATTTGCTGCTAACAATACCACTGTTGTGATACGACTTGTACAATTGCTGAGTTTAGCTGTGGTGCTTTGTGCAGTTCATCCCCGATTTTTAAATCCAGCCATTAGCTTTTTATACAAACTCAAAGCAAAAAAATCCGATGTTAATACTCAGCCAAGTGTGGTTTTAAGCATTAAACGCTATCCCCTGCGACCTTTATTAGGGGAATTGGGCTTTTTGAGTTTGCGTGGCGTGGGGTTTATTTTAACTGTATTTGCGCTCAATTCTCTTAACTGGAGTCAAATTCCTTTATTGTTAGGCGCTTTTAGTTGCGCTTGGTTGCTAGGTTTAGTGATTCCGGGTGCGCCTGGTGGGTTGGGTGTGTTTGAAGCCACTGCTTATGAACTTTTACGACACCAATTTCCAGCAGCCTTAGTATTTAGTGCGATCGCTCTATATCGCCTCATTAGTATTTTAGCTGAAACTGTCGGTGCTGCCTTGGCTTGCTTCCACGAAGGCCTTGACAAGTGAAAAGTTTTCGGTCTCCACCTTTGAGACTTTACTAGTAAATAATAGGAAAATCAAACATTCTCCTGCCTAAAGGCGACGAGATTCTACATTCACCTCAGAAGGTCAACTTTGAGCTTAAATCAAACTTACGCGCCAAAATTACTTAAAAAAAGTCTGATAAATTCCGAAATACAGCTTGCATATTTAGTAGTTATCCAGTAAACATTAAAGCCTCAAAGTTAAATCTGGTAATGAACCCGCAAAACAAGCCCAAGAGTCTACAAGATATTCTTAAGCAACGTCAACAATCGGGTTTTGTAGGTCGTGAAGACCAGGTAAACCAATTTCGTGAAAACTTAGCTTTACCGTTAGAGGATGACCGCCGTCGTTTTTTGTTTAACGTTTGGGGAGAAGGCGGGGTTGGTAAAAGTACACTGTTACGCCAGTTTCGCAAAATTGCTGATGAAGCAAAAATTATCTCGGCTTACATCGATGAAGCTGAGAAAACTTTACCAGAAGTCATGGGGCGTTTAGCCCAGGAGTTAGAACGCCAAGGTTATAAACTATCGCAGTTTACAGAACGCTATAAAGTTTACCGTCAAAAGCGCCACGAATTAGAAACCGATCCCCAAGCTCCTCAAGGTTTTTCGGCGTTTGTCGGCAAAACTATGGTCAAAACAGGCGTGCGTCTAGCGCGTCGAGTTCCCGTTAGTGGTGCTGTATTTGATTTTGTAGATGAGGATGCTTTGGCTAGCCAAGCGGGAGAATGGGCATCATATATTGCAAAAAAAATTACCAATAAAGATGAGGTGCGCTTAGTTCAAGAACCTGAAGAAGTGCTGACCCCACTATTTTTGCAGGATATTTTTCAAATTTGTGAGAAAACTGCCATTGCTTTGTTTTTTGATACTTACGAACGCACGGGAGAATTCCTAGATAACTGGCTGCGGGAAATTTTGGACGAACGCTACGGTGAAGTGTCTCTCAATATATTGATAACTATTGCCGGTCGCCAGGAATTAGATAAAAATCATTGGGCACCTTATGAAGGGTTAATAGTTCGTTTCCCATTGGAACCGTTTACAGAAGAAGAAGCGCAACAATATCTAATTCGCAAAGGCATTACTAACAGTCAGGTTGTAGAAACGATTTTACGTCTTTCTGGGAATTTGCCTTTACTAGTGGGAATGCTAGCAGATGCTCATCCCAATGACCCCAACCAAGTATTTGAGCCTAGCAGCAGTGCTGTAGAAAGATTTTTAAAATGGGTTGATGACTGGAAGCGGCGAGAAGTTGCTCTCGATGCTGCCATTCCTCGGTGTTTGAATCGAGATGTGATAGCTCTATTAAGGGGAGAAAAAGAAGCAGATGAGCTATTTGCTTGGCTCAAAGAAACATCCTTTGTCAACGAACGTACCGATGGCTGGGCTTATCATGATGTTGTGAAAACCCAAATGTTACGCCACAAGCGCCTTTCATCGCCGCAAAGTTGGGGTGAGATACATGGAAAGTTGGCAAACTATTACGACACACTAGGTGATGAATTGCAATTGGAAGAAGTAAAAGCTTGGCGCGATAAAACTTGGCAAAGCCATAAGCTCAATGTTTTGTATCACCGCTTATGCCAATCACCACAAAAGTATTTACCTATTGGTCTCAATGAATTCCTTGCTGCTCTCAAAAATCAGCGCACTTTTGCCCAACATTGGGCACAAACAATGCTTCAGGCTGGTAAAGATGTGGACTCTGCTGAAGTTCAGCGTTGGGGAGAGCAACTAGCCAATTGGTTAAAAGCCTATGAAGACAAAAATTATGAAGCTGCTGCCCAAATGCTCACAACACTGTTGAGCGATGCTAGTCTTGAGGACAAATGGCGTGCAGTAGCTCTAGATTGGCGTAGTTATATTTACTCTCAATTTAATCAATACTCAAAAGCTTTAGAAGATTTAACCCAGGCGATAAATTTAGTGCCTCAAGAAGTTGAGTATTTAACAGTTAGAGGTATGACTTACTGCCAAATGCAGTGTTACCAAGAAGCACTGCAAGACTTTAACCGTGTTATTGAGCTTAACTCAAATTATCAATGGGCGATCGCCAATCGCGGTATCGCTTACCGCCTCATGAAACGCTTTCAAGAAGCACTGCATGACTTTAATCATGCCATTGAACTTGATCCCAATGACCAATGGGCATTGGCACACCGAGGTGTAATTTACCGCTTTCTGCAACGTTACCCTGAATCACTGCAAGACTTAAACCAGGCCATTCAACTCGATCCCAATTCTGTATGGGCGATCGCTAGTCGCGCTGATACTTATCGGTGTATGCAACGTTACAATGAGGCATTACAAGACTTTAACCGTGTTATTGAGCTTGATAGCAATTTCCAATGGAAACGAGCCACGGGATTTAGGGGTTTTACTTACCAAAGAATGCATCGCTACCATGAAGCACCGCAAAATTTAGACCGCGCCATTGTACTTAACTCAAATTATCAAGATGATTGGTATTTGTATGGGCGTGCTTTAACTTACCTAGCTCTTAACCAACCAGATAAAGCACGAACTGACTTAGCGCTTGCAATGAAGCTTGCTAAAGAGCATTACGAAAAAGATCCGAAAAACTGGCGTAATAGCTTTAACTTAGCTCTTTACTATTTGGTTGCTCAATATCATCAACCAGCAGAGCAGTTATATCGATACACCTTATCTCAAAGTGCTTCCTTAGATATCCGTGTAGCAATCCAAGACCTGAATGACTTTTTAACTGTGTTCCCTAATAATGTGCAGGCTACATCTATGCGAGAGTTGTTGCAATCTTCTCTACAGCAAGGGACTGGGGACTGGTAACTGGGGACTGGGTGAAAAGTCTTTTTGTGTCTACGAATTAATAATTAGTTAACTAACTGCCATTTGTCGCCAATTTACCCAGACACTTCAAAATACCCAAGGCTCTACATAATATCATGTCCGCTTGATTACTTATAAAACAATACGCTTGGGTTAAGAAAGATCCTCTGTGAAGGTAAGGGAACAGGGAACAGGGAACGGGAAACAGGGGAAAGAAAAAAACAGGCTTATCTGAAGTGTATTAACTTATAAAACCTGAAAAACCGCAGCCCGCCAAAGCTACGCTTTGTGTCTCCTCCCCGAACTTCGGGGAGGATTAAGGGGTGGGGTGCAATGGCTGTGGGAATCATGACTGTTGCCCATTTGCTATTCCCTCTCCCCAAGGGAATTGAAACGTAAATTTTTGACTACTAGATATCAATTGCTAATGACTAATAAGTTATTGAACAGTTACGATGAAATTAGAGCATCCACCTTCAGTTGAGATATTTGCTGACTAAAAAGGCAAAAGTATCAGATAACAACGCTGCCGATCTCAATTGTTAACCATTTCTAGTAAATATCAATTACTAATCCCATGCCAAAGCGTCATTATCCTCCCGCCTACTTACGTTATCTTAGAGCTAGGTTATGGAATCTAGGGCGACCAAGCTTTTGGATAACTGCAATCTTTTTATCTGTAGTCGGGCTAGTAACTTGGGAATACTGGTCAAACCCAGATATTTTTGTTTATAAGCAAAAAAAAGAAGTAGCTTCACAAAAGCCTGTTGACTCCTCACTATCACAAGAAAACAAAGCTATTGCAGCGGATATTGATAATTTGCCCGTATTGTTTAATGACTTTGACGAAGCAGCTCTGCCACCAACAACAAATAACTCTCAGGAAAATACTGGAAAAAGCAAGACTAAAACCCTATTAGATGAGCTAATTGATAAACAAAAATCTCTGAATGATAATAAATCAAAATCTGGTGTAATAACAGTTAATTCTGAACCACCGCCAACTATTAAAAATCCATTTATTACACAAACAGAAAATTTATTGCGTACTGGCATAGCTGATAAAAATAACGACTTTATCGGTATTAACTCTTCATTAAATGGAATCTCAGAAACAGACAATCAACAAACATCTTCTGGCTTAGGAATTGAATTAACTAATCAAACTAACAAAAATCAAAATTCCGTCTCCATTAGCCCTTTACAAGCAGCACTCAACGAATCGACAAACCAAAATTTATCTGGTGTTAAAGGTATGAATGCTAATCAATCAAATACTTTAGGGCGGGTATCTGATAGAGAAACAACATCGACACTACCGTTAAATAGCTTACCCAGCCAAATATCAAATACTGGATTAAATTCTGGAGCAAATTACACTCCCAGCAGTACAAACTTGCAGACAAATCCCTACAGTAATTTAAATGGTGTTCAATCACCAATAGTGCCTTCAGTCAACTCTGTTACACCATACTCCAGCCAAAATCCGAATCAAACTGTTGTTCCACCCACAAATTCCACAGGATATGGGAATTATGGCTTACAGCAGCCGACACAAGTACCACAGCCTACCTATGGAAGTTATGGCTCACAGCAGCCGACACAAGTACCACAGCCTACCTATGGAAGTTATGGCTTACAGCAGCCGACACAAGTACCACAGTCCACCTATGGAAATTATGGCTCACAGCAGCCAATACAACGACCAAATTCCACTGCCTCATATCTCCTCGATATTCTAGAAAAACGTAGAGGTCAGAATCAAAGGTGATATTGTTGACTGTTGAGTGTTGAGTGTTGATTGTTAGCAATCAATCAAGCTTATGAGTGATTGTGCAATTTAAAAGCCTGACTCCTGACTCCTGAATTCTGACTCCTGAATTCTGACTCCTGACTCCTGACTCCTGACTCCTGAATTCTGCTAAGGAGATGGTTCGCTATTGGGAATAATTGGAACCTCTGGTGTTTCGGGTTGTTGCTTTTGGCGTTGCAAATATTTACTTAAGACATAAGCTATGTCGCCACGGGTTACAGGCTGTAATGGGGAAATATTGTTTTGAGCGTCTGTATTGAGAAATCCTTCAGTAGCTACTGTGGCGATCGCTTTTCTCGCCCAAGATGGGATAGACTTTTCATCTGGATACACAGCCAGAATTTCATTAACAACATCATCCGAAAACTGAAATACGCCATAAGCCTGAGCGAAAATTGCCAAAGCTTCTGCTTTAGTTACCTTTTGGTTAGGAAAAAATTGATTCCCTCGATAACCTTTCATAATGTCAGTTTTTAACACCGTTTGAATATCATTAAATGCCCAATAAGACCGAGGAACATCTGGAATCACTAAATTTTCTTTGTTAGCGCCTTGTCTTTTGTCTAGGCGAAATGCTTTCACCATAATCGTCGCTAATTCTGCTCTACTCAATAACCTTTCTGGATAAAAATTGCCATCAGCAAAATTTGTCATCCATTTGGCAGCAATTACCTGTTGAATGGAATCTGATGATGTTTGAGAAGTAGTTTCTGGGACTTGAGTTTGAGCAATTGCTGGCAAGTTTTGTAGTAGTGCTACTAAAGATAAAGTAATTGAAAGGCGACGCATCATAATAACCACTTTTCGCTTTAAAAAACTACATTACTGAGATTACACATCTATTTTGGTGTTTTCAATCACCAGTAACTCAGCTAGTGACGAATTTAGAGTCATCAATGTTGCGTAGCTACCTACGGCAACTTGTTTTGGTCATTCAGGAAGTAGAAATCAGCAAAAACTTGTTTTTTAGCTTTCATCTTTTGGTGTTGTCTGCCCACTACTATGGACTATAGTCAGTTTTTCAGGAGTTTTGGGAATGACCGCAGCAGCAGATCCCGTAAAGTTGATGAAGCAAGAAGTTGGCAAAGCCGCCGCCGCCTTAGTAAAGTCCGGTTCAATTGTGGGGTTGGGTACGGGGTCAACTACAGCATACACAATTCAGTATCTTGGCGATCGCCTCAAGTCTGGCGAACTCAAAGATATTGTTGGTATACCTACCTCCTTTCAGTCAGAAGTGCTAGCAAAGGAATATGGTGTTCCTCTCACCACCTTGGACGCTGTTGACCACATCGATATTGCCATTGATGGCGCTGATGAAGTAGATCCTCAGAAAAATTTGATTAAAGGCGGTGGTGCAGCACATACCCGCGAAAAAGTCGTAGATTACCTAGCACAACAGTTTATCGTTGTCGTAGACGCTGGTAAGTTAGTAGACCGCTTGGGTTCTAGTTTCGCTGTACCGGTGGAAGTGATTCCAATGGCAATTACTCCTGTCACCAATGCTATTAAAAAACTCGGTGGTAAACCAGAACTCCGTATGGGCGTTAAAAAAGCCGGCCCAGTCATCACAGACCAAGGGAATTTTGTTTTAGATGTCAGATTTGACTCTATTGAAGACCCAGTCAATTTAGAAAAAACTTTGAATAATATTCCCGGTGTTTTGGAAAATGGAATCTTTGTTAACTGCGTCGATTTAGTTTTAGTTGGTGAAGTCAAAGATGGTCAGCCAGTGGTGCGACAACTGTAGGAGGACTTCCAAGTAAAAAATATTTCATAGAAGATTGTTGACAGTTGACAGTTGATAGTTGACTGTTAACTGTTGACTGTGAACCGTCAACGGTCAACGCTTTAATCCAATACAGTTCAGTTCAGGCTAAGGGATAAGGGGTAAAGGATAGACTTCTAAGAGAAGTTGGGAAAAGGGGAAGCCTTTAACCTTTACCCCTTCCCCTTTCCCCTTTACCCTTTCCCCTTTCCCCCAAACCGTATTGCAAGTGTTTTGCTCTTATTTGAACTGTATGGCTACTTTTTGGAAACTTGTTCTTCCTCAACAAATTCTGGCAGTTCATTAGGTGCGCCGCAGGCAGAAATATTGCCTGTGAAATTGACATCTGCCATCAGTTCTGGGTGTTCTTGCTGGCGCTTGGTGATTTGTTCGCGGGTGAGAATCTTTGATTCATCAAAACCAAGCTCGACTTCGGTGTGTAGACCTTTGTACTTAATTCGCTTGAGGTTGTAAAAACGTTTGTCGAGAGTGGTTTTCACAAAAGCTTTCAAGCAACCTAAAAGATACTTGCGTTTAAAGGGATCTTTGACAAACCAATATTCAATGGTTTTCCTCAGGTAAAAACGGGCATAGTTTCGCAGTACTCCTTTGAGAACATCCTCCCGTTCCATTGCGTCTGGTTTCATGATTGGTGTCACAAAGTTATATTGAGAATAATCGCGAATTTCTACGCGATCGCCTAAATCTTCAAATAACTCGGAAAATGGCCAAGGTGTAAACATATTCCAGTTGGCCATGTCTGTTTTCCAATCCAAAGCCATCTGATAAGTTTGCTCAATTGTCTCTGGGGTTTCATTCTCTAAACCCATGATAAATTGAGCTTCAGCAACCATACCATTTTCTTTTAACAGTTGAATCGCCCGCTTGTTTTGTTCGATAGTCGTTTCTTTGCGGAATAAATTCAACTTTAGTTGTGCTGCTGCTTCTGTACCCAAGGAAACATGAACTAATCCGGCTTTGCGGTAAAGAGGTAATTCTTTTTCATCCCGCAATATATCTGTTACCCGTGTATTAATTCCCCAGTAAACACCCAAGTTGCGTTCGATTAATTCATTACAAAGGTCGATAAATTTCGGTTTGTTAATGGTTGGTTCTTCATCAGCAAGAATGAAAAAACCAACTTTGTGTTTTTTCACCAAAATTTCAATTTGATCGACAAATTTCTTCGGACTTCCAGAACGATATTTGCGCCAGAATTTCCACTGGGAACAAAAACGACAGGTGAATGGACATCCTCTAGCATAGTTCGGAACCGCTACCCGCACGTTCAGAGGAGTGTAGATATATTTTTTCCAATCTAACAAGTCCCAGTCTGGAGTCAGGGTATCTAAATCAGCAATTGGCGGATGGGCTGGTGTAGCGATGACTTGCCCATCTTCTAGGAAAGCAATACCTAAAATATTGCGGCGATCGCTCTCTACAGTACCATTAGCGATGGCTTTAATCAAATTAACTGTAATCTCTTCCCCTTCTCCCCGAATAATATAATCAACCCAAGGAGCTTCATGGAGAACTTCATTATACATATAGGTAGGATGAACCCCACCCATAATTGTCTTAGCTTGGGGGCAAACTTCTTTAACTATCTTCAGAGTTTTTTCTGATTGGTAAATCATTGGTGTAATTGCTGTCGCCAACACCACATCCGGCTGATGCTTAGCAATCATTTTTGCTAAAACATCATCAGGAATATAATCGGTCATGGCATCAAAAAAGCAAATATCACTAAAGCCAGCTGTCTTCAGTGCCCCACCAACATAAGGAACCCAACTTGGTGGCCAATTTCCAGCGATTTCCGCACCACCGGAATGATAATTGGGTTGAATCATCAAAATCCGCATAATCTACCTCATAATTCTTACCAGAGGACTCAAAAATTGAAAATATCTCGCTTGTAACACCTTTGCTTCGATAAAATTCCAAAGCGAGAAAGATTTATGGATAAATATTTGCTCGTTGATGTGACACAAAATAAATATGCAAAAACTTACCAATTAAATTGCTGGTAAAAACTTGTCATTTTGCAATATTTATTTTTAAAATCACTATTTATTTCATTCCATAACTATAAAGCAATTTGCTTTTATTGGTCAATAAATTTTTTCAAAATTTAATGTTCAGATACTAATAATACCTAATACCAAAAAATTACTTATTCTATCTGTAAGACTGTGTAATTAACAGCAGGGATACAAGGGAGACAAGGGAAAATAAATCCTGATTTATAAGTCATCAGTCATCACTCACCACTACCTCACCATAAAACAGGTAAGATAATGATTCAATGGTTTTAGAACAGGCGAAACTCTGATGCTGACATTTACCCAAATCAAGCCAGCCAATTATGATACAGCAGTCAGTTTGACTCTGGCGCTAACAGCAGAAGAACGTACCCGTAGTCGTCATCGTTTTGAAACCGAAGATGGGAAGGTTGTATTTTTACATTTACCGAGAGGAACTGTTTTACACGATGGTGATATTCTCCAGGATGAAGCTAGTAATAATTTAATGAGAATTACTGCTAAACCAGAACTAGTGATGACTGCCTTGGCTGAAACACCGCTTTTATTACTCAGGGCTGCATATCATTTAGGAAATCGCCACGTACCTGTAGAAATTACCCCGACTTATTTACGTTTGTCTTCAGATGCAGTTTTACGCACAATGCTAGAACAACTGGGATTAGAAGTTAAAGAAGAAATTTTACCGTTTCAGCCAGAATTAGGAGCTTATGGACAACACCATCACGCTCACTGATAGTTGTTTTTTGAATATTTTACAATTAGCTAGCCCTGCTTTGCCTGTGGGAGCATATAGCTATTCTGAAGGCTTGGAAACATTGATAGAAAATGGTACGATCGCCAACCAGGAACATCTCCAACATTGGCTAACAGCACAGTTAACTTATGGGGCGATTAGGCTAGAGGCGGCGATAATGACGCGAGCTGAGAAATCTGCAAAAATAGGTGATATAGAATCTTTATCCTCTTGGAATCTGTGGTTATCAGCTGCCAGAGAAACAGAAGAATTACGCACCTCAAGTTGGCAAATGGGGCGATCGCTCATCCAATTACTTGGTAAACTAGAACCTGAAGTTTTATCCATAACAAATTCTGTAGGTAATCCTTGCAATTATGCCATCGCTTTTGGCATTGCCCTTGCCCACTGGCAGATTAACATCAAAGTCGGATTATTAGCATATCTGCACAGTTGGCTAAGTAATTTGATTACAGCTGGCGTCAAACTGATTCCATTGGGGCAAACAGCAGGACAGCAGTTATTACTAGAACTGCAACCATTAATTAGTAATATGGCATCAGAAATTCTAGCCTTAGAAGACGAACAACTAGCCTGTTGGAGTTGGAGTTTATCTCTAGCAAGTATGCAGCATCAAACGCAGTATACAAGGTTGTTTAGGAGTTGAGAGTTGGGAGTTAAGAGTTGAGAGTTAGGAGTTATATCATGTCCGTTTGATTACTTATTAAACCCGAAAAACCCCACCCCTTAATCCCCTCCCCGCAGGCTCTGAGG
>NZ_JACKZU010000208.1:0-14222 GCF_014222165.1 Nostoc sp. 2RC | reverse complement strand
CCCCACCTCCCCATACTTCGGCTCCGCTCAGTACAAGTCTCCCCATCTCCTCATCCCCCTCATTTCTCCCACTCTCGACTAAGGCGACGGAAGTTGTAGTCACTAGCACTAGGATGACAACTGACACAACTGCCAATTTCTAGGGGACGTGGTAGCTTAATTCCAGGATGCAAAGCTTTGAAATAACGGGAATTATTCAAACGATAGGGTGTTTCTTCGTCGTTAAGTTGGACGCGGGAGAAAGTCAAAAGATATTTCCACACTAGAATCCGGGGCGGATCAACTAAAGGCCTGAGTTGTGTGCCGTAGTGCTGGGAGTCTTCCAGAAGATTTTTCCAAGTTTGGGTGGGAAAAACGGCTGGTGGTAAGGCGATGTGACATGTGGAGCAATTTTCTAAATACAGTTCTTGCCCTAATTGATATTGTGGAGGGATGACATCAACTGTGCCAATTTCGGCAGGAGGAGTGGCACTTTGGGCGTTAGTTACCAAAGCTAAAAGCCAGCCCATAGCTAGACTCCAGGTGATAATTACCAAAAGTAAACCGAAAAATTGACGTTTGAATTCCCGTTCGGCGCTTTGTTGTAGTACTTGACGTTGGCTTAGCGATCGCTTTTCGCCATTACGAAATTTCCACTTAACAAAAATTGACATTCCTCACATTCCCAGATTTCTAGAAGTGGCGCTTGTGTTAATCATAGGACTTACGGAGTATTAGAAGTGTTTCAAATTACGGTTAAGTAATTTTGCTCAAAGATATGGCGATCGCATTTTAGAGGTACATTAATCAAATTTAATCAAGATATTTTTACACTATAGTACTGCTGATTATACAAGAAAAAATTTCTTGGCAGTTCTTTAAGCTTACTCACTAAAAAAATCAGCTACAATATTGCGGATTTCATTTGCATGAATATCTTCTCTGTCAGATTTGGAATAAATTGTTAATAACAAAATACTTGTAGATGATTCAAGTTTATAAATTAATCGATAACCATAAATTTTACCTTTTTAGATATTAATATTGCATCATTGCCACCTCGACAATGAGCGGAACGTCCAAATCAAAAAGTATCTTTTTCCGTTATTTTAAGATATTGCTATTTGCAAATATGATTTAGTCTTTAATAAGATTACAATCGATGGGCTACATACAAAGTAGTTAAGTAACCTTTGGTAATTTCACCATTAAATTTAGTATCAATTAATTGGGCGATCGCATTAAAAAAACGCTCCTTTTTAAGGCTATCTAAATTTAAATGACCTGAGTAAGTATTTAAAAGTCCGAGATAATTTGCAGTGTTATACGTTGCATCCCATCGATAAGAGCGATATGTTACCTCACCAAACAAACCTGTTTGCTCAATCTCACCTGTTTTATTAGGAACTTTCTTCTCACGCAAAGGAGGCTCATCGTCTTTAACCAGTTCAGGAGCTAAACTTTGATATAGCTTTTGTACTTCTTCAAAGAAGCCATTACTAGCGTCACTATATACATGTTCATTCCAAAATAGCGCGATCGCTCCTTTAGATCTGAGGGCAAGAGCCGTTTTTTTGTAGGCAATAGTTGGGTCAAGCCAATGAAAAGCAGTTGCCGAAATCACTAAATCAAAAGCATTTTCTTCTATTACCCAATCCTCGAAAGGGGTATTACGCACTTCTACTTGCGAATAAGCAGCCAGGTTTTTTTGGGCAACTGTAGCGAGATTCTTACCCAACTCAATGCAAAGTATACGATAACCCAGACGTGCAAAAGGTACAGTTGCTTGACCAGTACCACAACCAATCTCTAATATCCTTCCTTCTGGATTGATTCTTGATAGAGACACCACATCGTCAAAAAGCGCCTCTGGATATCCTGGTCGTACTCGATCGTACAGCAGCGCCACTTGATTAAAAGTGGTTCTTAAGTGACTTCTATCATCTGTCATGAATTGGTTGTTATATCATAATTTGCTGTGTTTAATATTTTATACTCAGTTGTTCGCTTTCATCTCTTGTCTACCTCATTGTGTAAGAGATTCTAACACGCTCAAATCTAAAGGCGATCGGTAAATTATGAAAGCGATCGCAATTTTGTAGCTGGCTTTTCCTGGTAAACAAGGTGCGAAGGATGACTGTTATGAAGTAGCGCAAATAAATATCCTTCACACCAATAAATACAGTTACAAAGGTATCTGTAGGATTGTTTTTAAGGAATAGGAACTGAACGCAATAATCGCTCAACAACAGTTCTAGAATTGCGTCCTCCTCTAGGAATGAGGCGATGGCAAATAACGTAAGGCACGAGAAATTTCACATCATCGGGAATAGCATAATCACGCCCTAATAGAAAAGCTAGTGCTTGGGCAGCTCGTTGTAATGCTACAGTGCCACGGGGACTGACACCAAGGGCGATTTCCTCATCTTGGCGTGTCGCCCGCACCAATTCGAGAATGTACTGTTGCAAAGAAGTTGCCACTTTGACTTGAGAACAGAGAAAACGCAATTCTTGTACTTCTGCCAAGGTAATACAAGGCTGCAAATCAGTAACTTGAACACTATTTTGGAGATTTTGCAGCATCTGGAGTTCTTCTGACTCGGAAGGATAGCCCAAACTCAACGACAGCATAAACCTATCCATTTGTGCTTCTGGCAGGGGAAAAGTACCTTGGTACTCGATAGGGTTTTGAGTAGCGATAACAAAAAACGGTTGAGGAACTGTACGAGAGACACCATCCACTGTTACCTGATGTTCTTCCATAACTTCCAGCAACGCTGACTGAGTGCGGGGTGTGGCGCGGTTGATTTCGTCAGCAAGTAGTACATTGGCAAAAACTGGCCCAGGAAGAAAACTAAATTCACTGGTTTTGGGGTTCCAGATGTTCGTACCAGTGATGTCTGTTGGCAATAAATCAGGGGTACATTGTAGCCTTTGAAACTTGCCATCCACTGAACGAGCTAAAGATTTAGCAAGTAGGGTTTTACCAACACCAGGGACATCTTCTAAAAGGGCATGGCCACCACCTAGCAGCGCTACCAGCACTAAGCGTATTGCCTCAGTTTTACCAACAATGGCAAGAGCGAGATTTTGTGTTAAAGCGTCAATTTTTTCTCTCATGCGGTGTGGGGAATGGGGAATGGGGCATCGGGTATGGGAAATAGGAAGTGAGGAGTGGGGGAGATAAGGAAGCGGAACAGATGAATTAATAACCCATGCCCAATGCCCAATGCCCAATGCCCAATGCCCAATCTATTGTTCCCACTCAGCACTAAGAACTTGCCTAGCTGCTATGCAGTCAAGTTGAATTTGTGTTTTCAGGGCTTCGAGAGAAGGAAATTTTTGTTCGGGGCGTAAAAATTTGACTAGTTCTACAGCGAGTTGTTTACCATACAAATCGCCAGACCAATCGAACAAATGTACTTCCACAGATGTAGAAACACCGCTTACTGTTGGGCGGTTACCGATATTCATAACGCCTATGTTCTTGCTGGGGGATAAATCTGGTGTTTCACTGAGAGTGAAAATTCGCACAGCATAAACTCCTTGGCAGGGCAAAAACTTTTCTTTTGGTAGCTGGAGGTTAGCGGTGGGAAAGCCTATGGTTCTGCCCAATTGCTGTCCTTGAACGACTAAACCAAGGAGGGTGTAGGGGCGTCCTAGTAGGAGATTTGCGTTTTCGATATCCCCATGTTCAAGGGTTTGGCGGATGAATGAAGTGCTAATGCGGGCGTCCAGACTTGGAGTATTAATTGTGTGACTGCTTTGGCTAGAAAAGTCACCTGTATAAATTTGTAAGGGAACGATGGTGACAGGAATATTGTATTTGGCGGCAAGTAATTGCAAATCTTTAGCAGTACCACTGCGCTTTTTGCCAAAACAAAAATCTTCCCCAATACTAATTCGCTGGCATTGGAGTTGTTGGACGAGAATTTTTTCGACAAAGTCTTCAGGGGTCAAAGCAGATAATTCTTTGTCGAAGGGTAATAATACCAGTTGCTCTACTCCCAGCGATCGCAATTGTTGGACTTTTTCATCGAGTGGCGTTAACAAAGTCCGGGGTTGCCCCGTAAAAAACTCCTGTGGGTGGGGATGAAAGGTGACAACTGTCGAGTAAATATGTTGTTGATTTGTCAGTTGTGGACTTTCATGAGACTGTGGACTATCAGCTACTGACAACTGACCACCAGCGTGCAATATTGGCTCAATTACCCTTTGATGACCGAGATGTACGCCATCAAATTTGCCAAGTGCAACAGCAGTCGGCGTTAGTAGCCCTTCGCTGGAAGAGGCAACCCACACAGAACACCCATTTTGAGACAAATTTAGCACGTGGATTTTGAGATTTTAGGTTTATTTAAGCTATCAGTCATTTAGTCATCAGTCATTAGTCATTGGTCATTAGTGAATAACCAATGCCCTATGCCCCATGCCATGTTTGGTCAATGACTAAGCCATAGCCAACAGGTACAATTTTCTGCTGAAAGCTTCTGATCACCAATCTAATCTAAAATCTACAATTGATTCGATCGCAACCTTTAGACAGAAAACTTGCTAACAGGAAAAGATTCTGATAAGGAAGCTGAGGTGGAAACTTGGAGTATGATTCCTTCCCGTGCCATGATAGCACCAGGGAATTTTGCAGCTGCTTGTTTTCCTACGCGATCTAAAAAGTCATCATTGTGGGCTGGGTCATGGTGATAAATTACCAAAGTTTTGACATTAGCCGCTTGTGCTACTTTCACAGCTTCTTGCCAGGTTGAATGTCCCCAGCCAATTTTTGGGGATGTGGGCGAGTGATATTCTTCGTCAGTGTAGGTGGAATCGTAAATTAAAATATCGGCATTACGAGCCAGCCAAAGCACATTTTCGTCGAGTCGGTCAGGAAAATGTTCGGTATCAGTAATATAAACAGCAGCACCATCGCGCCAATTGACTCGATATCCTACGGCTTCACCCGGATGATTTAAAGGTGCTGTTTCCACGTTAATATCATCGATATTTATTGGTTGCCCCGGTCGAATATCATGGAAACTTAAATTGGCTTGCATGATTTGTAAGGGCACTGGAAAATTCGGGTGCAGCATCTGGTCGTTGAGGCGCTGTTCTATGGTAGAACCATCAGGAGCGATGGCACCGTAAATATGAAAGTCATTCCCCCTAACAAACCCTGGAACAAAGAAGGGAAAACCCTGCATATGATCCCAGTGGGAATGGGTGAAAAATATATGAGCTTCTAATGGCATCTGGCGCAATAAAGATTGCCCCAAAACATGTAATCCCGTGCCACCATCGAAAATTAAGCGTTTACCGCCCACTTGCATCTCAACGCAAGGGGTATTACCGCCGTAGCGAACGGTGTGTGGCCCTGGACTGGGGATGCTGCCGCGAACCCCCCAAAATTGCACGGTAAATTGATTCTCTATCCTAGACATGGGTGTTGCTTGCTGGACTGAGCGGGCGATAAATGAAAAAATTGTTACTTGTTTGGTTTAAGTTTATGCTGTCTGGCCAAATTTGTTTGGGATGGGATTAAAGGGAAGATTTCTTGGTAAAACAGCATACCCTGTTTCTGGCTGATTGTGTAAATATCGATGAGGTACTCTAGGCTATGATTTTCAACTTTTTTAGATGTATGTGTATCCGTTATCTCAAGGGTGCCCCTAAGTTATAGCCTACATTTTCATGCGATGCATTTAATTAATTCCAATTCTTTCCTAATAATTCAATAGTTCAGGGAAATTTGAATTGCCATTGAGATAATTTATCTATTCCAGTTGCGTAGGTCAGATTGTACTGTAAGGGAGTTACACTGATGTAGTTATTACGTACAACATGTACGTCTGTGGGTACATTTTGTGGTAAATTTAAGCCAATTGGTGGTTCCACATCTTCAATGACTTCTCCAGTTAACCAGTAGTAAGTTTTTCCACGAGGATCGACTCGTTTATCGAATACATCTATGTAACGCCGCACTCCTTGACGGGTGAGTGTTACTCCAGCAATTTCTTCCCACTCAACAGCAGGAATATTGACATTAAGTAACATCAAATCTGGCAGTGGTTTTTCGGCTAACTGGTCTAGGAGAATTTTGGCAAACTTAGCAGCAGGTTGAAAGTTTTTTGAGGTACGGCTGGTAAGACTCATAGCTATACTGGGAATGCCTTCAATTAAACCTTCCATTGCCGCAGAAACAGTACCAGAATATAAAATTTCTGTTCCTAAATTGGCACCTTGATTGATGCCAGAGAGAACGAAATCTGGGGGAGTCTCCAGCAAAGCCCACAGCGCCAATTTGACGCAATCTGAAGGCGTACCATCGCAAGCCCAAGCTTTCACAGCCGGATCGAAAAATGATTCCACAATTTCGGCGCGAATTGGCTGGTGCATAGTTAATCCATGTCCAGTAGCCGATCGCTCTCGGTCTGGACAAACTACCGTGACATCATGGCCTGCTTGTGCTAAATAGTTAGCAAGGGTACGAATACCTACAGCAGAAATACCATCATCGTTGCTAATTAGTAATTTCATAGACATTGGTCATTGGTCATTTGTCATTAGTTATTTGTCATTGGTCATTAGTCATTTGTCAATGGCAGTCATCACAAGTATCAAGCAACGAAACTCCAAAAAATAAATTATTGCCCTTGGGGTCGTTGACTGCTGAGTGTCAACAGTGGACTTCTTGCAGAAGTCGGGGAAAGGGGAAAGGTTAAAGGGGAAAGGGATAGATTTTTCCTTTTCTCTACCTCTTGCAAAAGATACTTTTGCAAGAGGTCTAGTCTTCTGTGGAATATTTTTTTATTTGGAAGTCTCTAATGCATGGGTATAACTTTATTTATCGAGCAGTTCACAGCTTTTGACTATAGACTAATGACTAATGACCAATGACCAATGACTAATGACTAATGACTAGCAATTTAGAAGCTCAACTTTTAGCACTGCGGCACCAAGGAGAACAAGCGATCGCCGCTGCTGATACCTTAGAACGTCTAGAAGAACTCAGAGTTAGCTATTTGGGCAAAAAAGGGGAACTAGGGGCGCTGTTGCGGAGTATGGGGCAACTGAGTGCAGAGGAACGACCGATTATTGGCGCGATCGCCAATACAGTCAAAGAGTCCCTGCAAACTAGTCTAGACCAGCAACGCGCCGCCCTGGAAGCCGCACAAATTCGCTCCCAGCTAGAGGCTGAAACTCTCGATGTCAGTATGCCGGGAATTTACCGCCCCCAAGGTCGGATTCATCCCCTGAATGGCATTATTGACCGGGCGCTGGATATCTTTGTCGGTATGGGCTACACCGTGGCTCAAGGCCCAGAGATGGAAACAGATTACTACAATTTCGAGGCGCTTAATACCCCGCCCGACCATCCAGCGCGTGATATGCAGGATACTTTTTACCTGCCAGATGGCAATCTGCTACGGACTCACACTTCGTCAGTGCAAATTCGCTATATGGAAAGAGAGGAACCACCAATTCGGGTTGTGGCTCCAGGGCGAGTTTATCGGCGAGATAATGTAGATGCCACCCACTCAGCAGTTTTCCATCAAATAGAACTTTTAGCCATTGATGAAGGATTAACTTTTACTGACCTTAAAGGCACAATTAAGGTATTTTTACAATCAATATTTGGCGATTTACCGATTCGCTTCCGCGCCAGTTATTTCCCGTTTACAGAACCTTCGGCTGAAGTCGATTTGCAATGGAATGGTCGGTGGCTGGAAGTGATGGGTTGCGGTATGGTCGATCCAAATGTATTGAAATCGGTGGGTTATGACCCAGAAATTTATACTGGGTTTGCTGCGGGTTTTGGTGTAGAACGCTTTGCAATGGTATTACATCAAATTGATGATATTCGTCGTTTATATGCCAGCGATTTACGGTTTTTGCAACAATTTTAAGTAAGCGATCGCTTTAAAAACAGCAGGCGCATACTAAATATTTTGCAAAACTTAATTACATAACAAGAGAACCACAGATAAATACTGATGAACTATCTGTGGTTTTGAATAATAAATTGGGATTGATGAATTTGGTAAACTATCAGTACGTAACTTCTGCTGACGTAATATGACTGCGATCGCTGGCAAATATCTAACGCTTGAGGAATATTTGAAATATGATTTTTTTAGATATGTATTTCCGTATAGATTGCTAATGGGTCGATGACTGTTTGAACTTCTCCTGCCATTTGAGTCCATAAGTCAGCCATGTTTAAAGTTCCTGCCAATCCAGGAAATGTAGTTTGTTCTATTCTTCGTTTTGGTACAAATCCAACAATAGTTGTTTCTACATCCCCCGGCATTACGTATGTTGAACGTAGTTGATCTTTTGTAATGCATAAATTTTCAACATTAAGAGAGCTAATTAAAATTGAATCTCCTATTTTCGTGTGCAAAGTAATTTCACCTAGTGAGAATAATTTCACTGTTTGCAATATTAGTTTCATTGCATCTGCTTGCAATGCTTCTTCTGGAAGAGAATTATTGGCTATCACATTTCCAAATTCATCAAAAATTTTTAGTAACGAATTCCAATCAAAAAATTTTGATGTTCCCGTAATTTTAATTAAAGATGCATACTGTTTTAATTGCTCTTCATGAAAAATTTCTTTTAAAATACCTTTTGTAATTAATTCTTTTTCAAATATTAAATAAGTGTTATGATAATCAATTTTATCTTGTGAAAAGCTTTCCGATGATTCGTCCGTTACTGTTTTTGCACCTTCTTTATATCCTTCTTTTTTAGTGATCTTATCATTTCCTTTCCCTGATACTCCCCCCATAAGGTTCTTTGGCCCTAGAGTAAACTCTATATCTCTTGCTTCTTCTTCTATTTTTTCCGTATATCTCTCTCCATGTACATCAGCAGTTTTATTTCCTAAATTCTCTGTTAATCTTCTTATTTGAATTATTCCATCTTCCAATTGAGATGAATATGAATTTAGACGGTTTCTATCTAGATAAATAAAGTGTTTTAGACTAATACCGCTTCCATTGTTTTCTGATTTCTTCTCTTCTTGCTTCGCGTTTAATCTCTGCTTGTAAGGTTCGCTCTTCTTCTTCATTCTCATTATTTTCAATTATTGAATTTAATTCTTCTGAGGCTTGTTCTAACTTTGGTTTTGATATTTGTTTTAATTCTTTAGTAATTTTTTGAGTCAGTTCCACTGCTGACTGAATCTTTTTATCTAATTCACTGGGTTCGGAGGACATTATTATTCGCCCCGCTACTTGCAGACTATTTTAATTTATTTTATCCATTTTTAGCTAAAATTTTAATTTATTCTTCTGAAAACCGATTGTAGCAAAGTCGTGGTTAAGCTCTGTAACTGTTATCTACATTGGTTAAACTAGCCTAAAAATCAATAGTTATTTTATTTAAAGAGAACTCAAAATAATACTAACTATTGGTAAACTAGAGGCAACACCAGTTCCGCTGACTGATTGGTTCTATGTTTGCTGAAACCTCGTCGCGTTACGTTACCCGTAACCCTGAAATTTTGAGTGGAGAGCCGATTATTATAGGTACTCGGACATCTGTTCGTGCCATTGTCGGTTTGTGGCGATTGGGGATTATGCCAGAAGAAATCCTGAACCATTTGCCACATCTAACCCTGGCACAAGTGTTTGATGCCTTGAGTTTTTATCTCGATCATCAAGCCGAGATTAATGAATACATTGAGCGAAACCGAGTACCTGATGAATTAATACATCCATCTGTAAAAGCTATATTGGGCAAATCGTGACAGTCTATGCTGCACTTTACAGCGATGAGGACATGTCAGCGTTGGTTGCTACGCTGTTACGCTCACGCGGTCTGGATGTTACAACTGTTCCCGAACAAGCAACCCTCGGCAAAACTGACCGCGAGCAACTGGAATTTGCAAGTTCTATGAGCAGATGTATCCTGACACATAACCGTGTCGATTTTGAGCGGTTGCATCTCCAGTATATAGAGGAGAATAAAGAACATTTTGGAATTATCGTTGTGCCTCAAAAAAATGCTTATGAAGTCGCGCAACGGATTGGTATTCTGGTAAGCACACTAACGGCTGATGAAATTAGAAATCAGTTGTTATATGTATGAATTTTTCTCAGATTAAAAATATTCAGGTGGTCGGTGAATTAACACTAACCACCATGCATGAGGTTTTATTTAACTATTCCTGAATGACCTGGAATATCTGTCAACGGTTCAAATCTGCCACCTAAATATTTGGCGAGAAATTCTTCAGCGATCGCAAAAAAATGCAAACGATTTTCTGGTCTGGCAAAACCATGTCCTTCGTCGGGGTAAAGTACATATTTCACTGGTAAACCAGCTTGTTGCATTGCGTTGACAATTTGGTCGCTTTCTGCCTGTTTAACTCGCGGATCGTTGGCACCTTGACCGATGAGTAAAGGTTTTTGAATTTTGTCAACGAAAAATAAAGGCGATCGCGATTTCAAAAATTCTGCTTCTGTTTCTAAATTACCAACTCGGTGATAAAACATCGCCTTGAGTGGTTCCCAATAAGGCGGGATAGTTTGTACCAAAGTCATCAAGTTACTGGGGCCGACAATATCCACGCCAGCAGCAAAAACTTCTGGTGTAAAAGTCAATCCCACTAGAGTTGCGTAACCACCATAAGAACCGCCCATAATTGCAATCTTCTGGGGGTCAGAAATACCTTTTTCTAATAACCAGTTAACAGCGTCAATCAAATCATCGTGCATTTTAGCAGCCCATTCCCTGTTTCCAGCATTCAGGAATGCTTTACCATAACCAGTGGAACCCCGAAAATTGACTTGCAGAACGGCGTAACCCCGGTTAGCTAGCCATTGGGCTTCCGGATCTAAACCCCACGTATCCCGCGCCCAAGGGCCGCCGTGAACCAGCAGTACTGTTGGTAAATTTTCGCTGGGTATACCCACAGGAGTTGTCAGGTAACCGTGGATAGTCAAACCATCCCGCGCCTCGTAGGAAATCGGTTGCATTGAAGCTAACTGCAACCCTTCGAGTTTGGGTTGGTTGCTAAAAAGGAAAGTGCTAGTTTTTGACTCTCGGTTATAGGCATTGTAATAAACTGGGCCATCATCAGTGTTATAAGCCACTAGCCAGTTTTTATCTTCTAAGTCGCGGCTAACTAAAGAGAACTCCCCAGGACGCACCTTGGCGATTTCTGCAAAATCAGCGGCGATACTTTCGTCAATTACCTGCCACTCCTGTTTATCTTTGTAGAAAGAAACTGCTTGGATAACTCGTGTTACAGGCTGAATGACTATCCCCATAACATCATACTGCTCATCTTGGGCGATCGCTGTTTCTTCACGGGTATCTAAGTCAACAGCTAGCAGACGTTGGGCGTTAGCATCGTGACTGCCTTCAATATAAAGTGTTTTGCCATCAGCCGAGAAGCTAACAGAATTCCCTTGTTCTTCTAGTCCCCAGTGACGGAGAACATCCCACTCTTTATCCGTGGTTTCCCGTAATAACAAATCGTAACCACCATCAGGAGTACTAGCTATTGCTGCACGTACTTGGAAATCAGCATCCGCTGTCCAACTGATAATATTACCTGGATTGTCAGTGTCGAATTCTACTGCACCATTTTTTAAGTCGATCCGGTAAACATCGAACTTTTGCGGATTGTTCAAGTTCAAACCTACTAATACTTGGTCTGGAAACTTGGGTTCTATATCTACAAAGCCTACTTTTACACCCTGAAATGGTGTTAAATCACGCACAATCTTTGAGTCAGTATTAACTAAGTAGAGGTGGAAGTTTTCATCACCGTCTGAGTCCTGCATGTAAATCAACTCATTGGTGTTATAAGTCCAAAAAAAAGCGCGAATACCTCGTTTTTTATCCGCAGTGAGTATTTGGTCGTCTTCTTGTCCCACAGTTCGCAACCATACTTGCAAAACATTTTGTTCATTGGGGGCGATGTATGCCAAATATTTGCCGTCTGGCGATAGTCTTGGGCTAGTTTTTTCAGGATTTCCAAAGAGAATTTCACGTAAAATCAAGGGTGGTAGTGAAGTTGCTGTTGCAGATGACATATTTTTATCCTCTAGTTAAGTGAATAATTTCTAATTCATAATTCGTAATTGGTAATTCGTAATTAATTTATTATAGTTTCAGCCCTTAATTGGGTAATGACTCAAAATAACCATTTTTCGTGGTTTTCAGTCAGGGGATTAATCTCGTGGAGTAGCAATTACGAATTATCTTGACTACCCTATTGTCACTTGCTGGTAAAAATGATAATTCATCCGATTGGGTGAACCTAGTAGTCTGCCAACCCAAAAATGTTAGGTGGAGGTTGGGTAAAGGTTAAAGGGTAAAGGGAAAGGGATAAAAAGCTTTTCCCTTTCCCCTTTGCCCTTTAAAGAACCAAGTTGCCTTGGCCTACTACTAACCGGGAGAATTGCATCAAAGAGGGGAGACGCGATAAATCGCCTTCTCTACAAGTATTTTGGTCTTATCTGAACTGTATTGTGATAAACCAACGTTAACGACAATTATCGCAATGTCCGCAACGCCAGTTGGCTGCGTCTTTACCAAAACCAAAGGCGTTTAACAAAAACTGCCAACGACACTGCTTGCTTGTGAGATATTGATGCATTTGTTTGGCGGCGTGTAATTGCGTCGCTGGCTGATGTTTCGCTTTTTCTTCAATAGTGTAGTGAAAAGGGTCAAGCCAGTTTAGTTGACCGTTACTATGGAGTAAAGCCAAGGCTGTAGCAGCTTCGGGAAATTGTCGAGTTACTTGGTTTACTTCTCCCTGTTTTGGTAATTTTTTCATCAGTTGCTGCGCTATTTGTTGTTGCGATCGCATTTGTTCTTGAAAAAACTGCTGTCTTTGCTTATCTTCAGGATCTAACCACCCTGTTGGTTCACTCACCAGTGTCAAGGCTTCGGCTGGTTTTCCGTCCCTTCCTGCGCGCCCTATTTCTTGCACATATTCTGAAAGCAGATGTGGCGGCTGAAAATGCACAACCCACCGCACATTACTTTTGTTAATCCCCATTCCGAACGCACAGGTGCAAACCACAAATGGCATTTTACCACTCAACCAACTAGCTTCCACTGCACGGCGTTCTGTTGCACCCAACCCTGCATGGTAACTCGCCGTGGCATAACCCATGTCTGCTAACCATTTGGCTAAATCTTCACTATCTCGCCGAGTGCGGACATAAACTAATCCCGATTGTTGCGGTCTATTTTGAATAAATTTTAATAATTGTTGTTTCCTACCTCTTGGCGTCCAAGCAATGCGAACGCTGGGATGCAAATTAGAACGGTAAGGATTGAGGCGAAAAATCTCTGGTTGCTGTAATTGTAAAACTGTTTGAATAGTTTTTTGGGCTAAGGGGTCAGCAGTGGCGGTAAAAGCTGCAATGCAGATTTTTGTTCCTGGTGGTTTTGATTTGAGCAATGCCGGACGTACTGCCCCTAATCTGCGGTAAGCTGGGCGAAAAGTATCACCCCACTGCACTAAACAATGAGCTTCGTCCAAAATCAAACCATTAATTTGCAATTGCGGCTGAGTTAATCTTTCCCACACTGGCACACTCAACAAAGTTTCTGGCGATAAATACAACAATCTTAGCTGCTGTCTCTCCAAAGCTTGCAGAGTTGCACGGCGTTGAGATGAAGGTAATTCACTATGCAAAAGTGCCGCTTTTTGGTGGTTTTCTCGTAGTTCCTGTACTTGATTTTCCATCAACGCCACCAAGGGAGAAACTACTAAAGTTAATCCTGTTTGTAGCAGTGCGGGAAGTTGAAAACAAATTGACTTACCTCCCCCTGTGGGCATAATAATCAGCGCATCTTTTTCGGCTAACAAACTGCTGACAATTTCTCCCTGTGGCGGACGGAAATCTTCATAACCCCAAATCTTTTTAAAAGTAGCGAGAACTTCTTGCCAAGATTTTGTTGTCGGCTGATTCATAATCAATACTAGATGCACCCATATTCTTAAACACTGAATATAGCTTCTGCTTTGCAGCTAATGGTTCAGTAATTTCATCATTTAGATATTGCAACCCATTGAGTGCAATAATGAATTATATAGCGATACTAAATTGTTTGCGAACATCTTCTTTCTTATCTTTCTTTGTGTACTTAGCGTACTTTGCGGTTCGTTATCATAATTTTTGTTCGCGACCTATCTGGTATGACTGTAATTATTTTTTATTTATTAGACTGAGATATGAACGAAGACTTAAAACATAGATTTTATATAAATACTGATA
>NZ_JACKZU010000207.1:0-14228 GCF_014222165.1 Nostoc sp. 2RC | reverse complement strand
GTGTGGGGAGAGAGGGGGGAAAGATTTCTTCACTATCCTCCCACACCTCCTGCTTGCCCCATGCCCAATGCCCAATGCCCAATGCCCAATGCCCAATGCCCAATGCCCCATGCCCCATGCCCCATGCCTAAGAATGCAACAAATTTTCTGGTATCACAATCAAAGTTGTGCCTTCTCTTCTGACCACATACACTTTTTGATGGGGCGCTATGCTGAATTTGTCGTCGTCACATCGTGCTTGCCAAGAATTTCCCTCGTACAGGACTCGCCCTGCTTTTCCAGGTGGAATTTCTGTTAGGGTTTCAGCGGTGACTGCATTTTGAATTTTTGAATTGCGTCGTCGCGGTTGCAAAAAGCGACGAGAAACTACAATTAGCGTTGTGGAAAGCAACAGCCAAATGAGAATTTGCAACCATAAATTTGTCAATCCGACTCCAGACAACAGCGCCACAACAAAAGCGCTAATTCCCATCATGAAGGCAACGAAAGCAGATGGTAAGAATAGTTCTGTTAAACATAGAACTGCTCCTGCAAGAAGCCAAATTAAAGTAAAACTTGGCATAGCGCTATCCTATGACTCTACATTGACGTAAATGCATTTATAAGATTAGATACACCCAGATG
Organism: Nostoc sp. 2RC; assembly: GCF_014222165.1. Lineage (NCBI taxonomy): Bacteria > Bacillati > Cyanobacteriota > Cyanophyceae > Nostocales > Nostocaceae > Nostoc > Nostoc sp. 2RC. Next base: position 13,604 of record NZ_JACKZU010000207.1, on the reverse strand, counting down.
TAAGCTATTAACGGAAAGCAAAATTTGATTTTTTTACATAATTCTTTGATTAATTTCAGTAACAAGGTGTAACCAGGGGTACACAAGTCCAGTCTATTCTAGCCTTCAAGTTGTTGACAGCTAAATTTAATTGAAATTCATGAGTTGATTTGTTTCTTTTCATTTATACCTTTATGATTTCTATTCAACCAAAAATTTATTGTATAAATCCCAACTGTCAAGACCCCATTAATCCTGAAGAAAATGCTGTTTGTGCCAGTTGTCAAACTCCCCTAGTTCGCCGCTATCTTTGGGCTGTAGGCTCGCTACCCGCTAAAATACCACCAGGGACAAAGGTAGCAAATAGATATGAGGTAATTAGATATCAAGTTTGGCTCGATAGTCAACCAGGACTGCCACCAGATGTACCTGACAAATTGCCAAAAGCAATAGTTCCTTACTTACGGTTGTATCAAGAAAGATTACATTTACCCCAGGTTTATGGGTTTGCTCGTGGGGTTGAGGGGAGTGCAGGTGATATCCTTTTGTTGGAAAATGTACCGATAGATGAAACGGGACATATTTACCCAAGTATTGCTGAGGTATGGGAGCAAGCAACGGCTGTACGACAAGTTTATTGGCTGTGGCAAATTCTTCAACTTTGGAAGCCTTTATCTGAATTGGGACTTAGCCGTAGTTTATTAATGCGAGATAATTTGAGAGTCCAAGGTTGGTGTGTGCGATTGTTGCAACTTTATCAAACACCAACAGCTGAGGAAGTGAGTTTGCAACATTTAGGACTATGTTGGCAGCCTTGGCTAGCATCTGCCAAAACATCTATAGCTAAACGATTGCAGAATATAGTCCAGCACATGTGTGAAACTCAGGTGGAGTTAGATGATATTGCTACTCAACTCAATAATTTATTATTAGCATCTGCGGCAGAGTTACCGTTAAGTCTGAAGATGGTAGGCTTGACGGATACAGGGAAAGTGATGGTGCAAAATGAAGATTCTTGTTATCCTAATGAACTGAGTGATTTCGACGATCGCTTACTACCCCACTTATCAATTGTTTGCGATGGTATTGGCGGACATGAAGGTGGTGAAGTTGCTAGCCGCTTGGCAGTGGAGTCTGTGAAGTTGCAAATTCGCGTTTTGTTGGCGGAGATAGCAGCACAAAATCAAGTTGTATCGCCACAGTTGTTACAAGAACAGCTAGAAGCCAGCTTGCGAGTGGTCAATAATGTGATTTGTGCCCGCAATGACGAACAAAAACGTCAAGGCAGAGAACGCATGGCCACAACTATTGTCATGGCTGTGCAAGTTCCACAAAGAATTGAAACTATTTCTGGTCAGCCATCAAACAACAGCCACGAACTATACTTAGCTCATGTTGGTGATAGCCGTGCTTATTGGATTACTCCAAATTATTGCCAACTATTAACAATAGATGATGATGTCACAGCGCGGGAAGTACGTTTTGCCAAAAGCTTGTATCGTCAGGCACTTTTAAGACCAGATGCTACTGCCTTGACTCAAGCTTTGGGAACAAGAGATTCTGAATCTTTGCGTCTGACAACTCAACGTTTCATCTTAGAAGAAGATGGTATCTTATTGCTGTGTTCTGACGGTTTAAGCGATCGCAACTGGGTTGAACAATATTGGTACGATTACACAAAACCTATATTTGCAGGTATGGTGACACTGGAAGATGCTGCCCGCAATTGGATTAACCTAGCAAATGAAAAAAATGGGCGTGATAATATCTCAGTTGTTCTAACTTATTGCCGTGTTTCCCCAGAATACATAGCACCTGTTACTCCCACACCGCCAGTTGAAGTTCTAGAACCAGAAATTGAACAACTACAAGAACAAGAAGAATTACAAGAATTAGAAGAAGAACCAATTTCTTTTATAGAAGATTCGCAAGAATCACTAGAATTAGATTTAGATTTGAATACTCCAGAGGAACCAGTTCCAACCCCTACAACCCCAGAAGAAATTCCACCAACTTTAATTAAAAAACCTGCTTTGCGTAAACGTTTACTAATGCTTGGGGGGTTGTTGGCTTTCCTTGCAGGGGGTACAAGTCTGGGATTAATTGCTTGGCGACAAATTAATCCTCAAGGTTTTGAACAAGTGTGTCGGCAAATACCTGCAATGCAGCAAATGTGTTCTGAGTAGGGTTTTGGGCATGGGGCATGGGGCATTGGTTGAGTTTGGAGAGTGGTTACAGCCAACTCGGTAATACCATTTCTTTGTGGGGCTGCACCAAATTTTCTTTCTTTCTTTCTTTCTTTCTTTCTTTCTTTCTTTGTGTCCTTCTCTGACGAGACGCTGCGCGAATGCGCCCTTTGCGGTTCCTTCCTCATATAGTTTGGCGCATCTTCAAGCATTGAATAAGGTAACGTTTTTCAACTCATAGGCGCTGAATCCATATTCCATATTTTGCCATCAGGGTAGTTTATGAGTTGAAAACCGAAAATTAAGTATTTATTAAATTTTTGCTTAACTGTCTTAAATGTCTTAACTGTCCTTGCATTGTGATTAAAAATCTGAGATTTTCAGACAAAGTAACATTATATATTCCTATTAATACTTAATAGTCTTCATACCATTGTCTTCATTGATGTCGAGCGAATGTATACAATCAGCAAACAGTCAAACAAAAAAGCTTGGGCAGGTGCGATCGCCGAACCAGCCAAAGAATTTCCTCTGACCCAACTGCCAATTATCTCTGGTAAAATACCGAATGGCTTACGTGGCAAACTTTACCGTAATGGCCCCGCACGGCTAGAACGTGGCGGTAGGCGGATGGGGCACTGGTTTGATGGAGATGGAGCAATTCTGTCTGTAAATTTTACTGATGGAGGAGCCACCGCAGTTTATCGCTACGTGCAAACAACTGGCTACAAACAAGAAGCCGCAGCAGATAAACTGCTCTACGGTAACTATGGTATGACTGCACCAGGAGCTTTTTGGAATCAATTGCTCAAACCAGTGAAAAATGCTGCTAATACTTCTGTCATCGCACTTCCAGATAAACTCTTAGCACTGTGGGAAGCTGGTAGACCCCATGCCTTGGATTTGCAAACTTTAGAAACTTGGGGCGAAGACGATTTAGGAGAGTTAAATAAAGGATTACCCTATTCTGCACACTACAAACGCGACGACCAAACAGGTGAGATTTTTAACTTTGGTATCATTCCCGGATTAAATGCCAAACTAAATATTTATAAGAGCGATGCCACTGGCAAAATTATCCAACAGACAACATACCCTCTGGATGGCATACCAATAGTGCATGATTTTGTTTTGGCAGGACAATATCTTGTATTTTGCATACCGCCAGTGCGGCTGAATTTCTTTCCTGTATTGCTAGGAAGCAGCTTTGGTGATGCCCTAGAGTGGAAACCTCAGTTGGGAACTCAAATTTTAGTCTTCGATCGCCAGACATTATCTCTAGTAAGTCGTAGTGAAACCAAGCCTTGGTTTCAGTGGCATTTTGTCAACGGTCATTTAGATGCTAGTGGTTCAGCGATTATAGATATTGCCTGCTACGAAGACTTTCAAACAAACCAATATCTTAAAGAAGTACCCACAGGTAAAACTCATACCTCTGCTCAAAGTACACTAACACGAGTACATCTTCAACCCCAAACTGGCAAAGTTACATCTATTGAGCAAATACTAGACCGACATTGCGAGTTCCCAAAAGTACCAGACCAAAATGTAGGGCAAGCCTCTCGGTATACATATTTTTCCTCATTTTCCAAAGGAACAGATATTAGCCAAGAACTAGTAAACGCCATCGCCCGCTTTGATTTCCAGACCCAAACCCTTGTGGAAACAAACCTCAAACCAAATCTTTATCCTTCAGAACCACAACCTGCTCAAGATGCCCAAAACCCTCAGCAAAATTGGGTAATAACTGTGGTCTACGATGGTAATTCTCATAGTAGTGAAGTTTGGGTATTTGATAGCGATCGCCTAGACGCAGAACCTGTTTGCCAACTGGGATTACCGAGCGTTATTCCTCATGGTTTCCACGGCACTTGGAATCCTGTATAAAAAGGAATCAGAAGACAGAATTCAGAATTGGTGAATACTCTATTTCAGATGCGACGCTCGTTCGCGCAGCGTTCCGTAGGCAAGACTCGCTACCGCTGTGCTATCAACCACTCGTACAGAATTCATGGCTTTATTATGACTCAGGATTTGCTGAATTCTCCTTATAAAGAAAATCTCCATTGATTTGAGATGACTACAATCGATCAACAATCAACCAAAAAAGCTTGGGCAAAGGCGATCGCTAAGCCTGCAACGGAATTTCCTCTTACCAAACTACCAGTTCTCTCTGGTAAAATCCCCGATGGTTTGCGCGGTACACTTTACCGTAATGGCCCTGCACGCTTTGAACGCAGTGGTATACGTGTGGGACACGTGTTTGATGGTGATGGCGCAATTTTGGCTGTTCATTTTACCGATGCGGGAGCCACTGGAGTCTATCGCTATGTGCAAACAGCAGAATACCAAGCGGAAACACAAGCCGATCGCTTCCTCTATGATGTTTATGGAACGCACAAACCAGGCCCGATTTGGCAGCGTTGGTTCCAGCCGATCAAGAATGCAGCTAATACCTCAGTTTTGGCTTTACCTGATAAATTATTAGCTTTGTGGGAAGCAACTCATCCCTATGCCCTGGATTTACAAACTCTCGACACCATAGGCTTAGATAATTTAGGAGCCTTACCCAAACAATTACCTTATTCTGCTCATTACAAACGCGATGCACACACAGGCGAGATTTTTAACTTTGGTGTCAGTATCGGTACTTCTGTACAACTGAACCTTTACAAGAGCGATAACACTGGCAACATTATCCAAAGAAATACTTTCAATTTAGGTCGCTACTCTATCATCCATGATTTTGTACTGACGCAAAAATATCTTGTGTTTTTCATGCCACCAATGAGCATGAAATTACTATCATTAATTCTTGGTCTGACCACCTTTAGTGATTCTCTGTTGTGGAAGCCACAGTTAGGAACCCAAGTTTTGATTTTTGACCGCGAAAACCTATCTCTAGTTAGTCGTGGTGAAACCGATCCTTGGTTTTCTTGGCACGTTGGCAATGGGTATGAGAATGAAGAAGGCACAATAATTCTAGATTTGGTGAGATATTCAGACTTTGAACAAACTAATGAATTCTTGAGAGAATTTGCCACTGGTGAAACACACACACTTTCTCTGAGTACGCTGTGGCAAATACGTCTCAATCCCCTAACTGGTAAAATCATCAGCGCCCAAGAAGTTGTCAACCGTAGGTGTGAGTTTCCAGTAGTACAGCGATCGCAAGTTGGACAACCTTGGCGTTACACTTATGCATCTTTAATCGGAAAAAATGCCGATGCTAGCAAAGAATGGTTCAACACGATCGCACGTTTTGATTACCAAACTGAAACTCTCACCGAAGCAGACTTAGGAGAAAATCGCTACGTCACAGAACCCATCCACGCCCAAGATAGCCAAAATCCTGAACAAGGTTGGGTATTAACAGTAGTCTACGATGGTAATTCTCATAGTAGCGAAGTTTGGGTATTTGATAGCGATCGCCTAGACGCAGAACCTGTTTGCAAACTGGCATTGCCAAGCGTCATTCCTCATGGTTTCCACGGCACTTGGAATCCTGCGTAAAATTTAGCTCTTGTGGAGTTTCCTGATTCCACAAACAACTATTAAGGCTAAAGCTAAATATCGCATTTTTTTCGTTTCAACTGACAATTAAAAAAAATTTTCAATCTTTAAATCATCATGAATAATCTCAAGCTTTTTCAGGTTAGTGGACGAATTTACGAAGCCGAAAGTAATTATGGTATTCCTAACTTAATTATCGAAGCCTTTGACAAAGATGTTGTTAAGGACGATAAATTAGGACAAGCAAAGACTAATAGCGATGGAGCTTTTGAAATTGCATACTCCGAAGCAGATTTTAAAGGCAAATTTGAGATATTTGAAAGCAGTCCCGATTTATATATTGTAGTCAAAACGCCTGACAAGAGTAAAATCTTGTACAGCAGCGAAAAGACTATTCGTAATAATGCAAAAAATCATGAGCATTTTAATGTAGCGATTCCCCAAACTATCTTACTTGCAAGTAGAGAAAAAGCTGCAAAAGATGATAAGCAATTATTAAAGCTCCTCGTTGGTATTGCCTGGATCGATGGAGAACTCGAACCAGGAGAACAAGAATTCTTGCAACGAATGGCAAAGGAGAAAGGACTGGCTGACGATCCAGAGATTAAATCGTTGTTATTGTCCGATCGGCCAGTACCGCCAGAAGAATGTTATGGGTGGTTACAAACCTATTTAAATAGTGAAGACAAAGATTTTCAGGAGTTGTATGAAGCTATAAACTCACTGATGCATAGCGATGGTGAGTTGGATAGTGAGGAAAAGGAACTTTTAAAAGAGCTGACAGCCACAGACATAGGGAACAACTCCAGCCGTCAACTGACTCTACAGCGTCGATTCATGAGCATGATGCTCGATAGCAAATTCCTGGCGGGCGTAGTTCAGATGGAGCGATCGTCAATGGTTAATCAAACAGCTTTAGGGACTGGCTATTATGCTCGCGTTCCCTACCAAGTAATCAGTCGCTTCAGCGTCACTGCGAATATCAAAACTCTCGCGGATGATATGGCGAAGCTTTATTTAACTGACAACTTCGCCCCAGTCAAAAAAGAAATCACTGCTGATAATCTCATAGTAGAAGGCGAACTTCCCAAAGAATTAAAAGGAATGTTTCTCCGCAACGGCCCCAATCCCCAATTTAAGCCTACAGGACTTCATCACTGGTTAGATGGAGATGGAATGCTCCACTGTGTAGAGATGAGCAATGGCAAAGCTAGCTACCGCAACCGCTACATCCGCACAGATGGGTTTAAAGTAGAGCAAACTCAAGCCAAAGCAATTTGGCCTGGGCTGTTAAACTTGCCAAGGTTTGACGCACCCCACGGCTTGATGATGAAGAATACCGCCAATACTTCATGTGTATTCCATGCTGGTAAATTATTGGCTTTGTGGGAAGCTGGCGCACCTTATGAAATCCGGCTTCCAGATTTAGAAACAGTTGGCGTATATACCTTTAACGACAAACTCGCTTCCACCTTTACAGCACATCCCAAAGTTGACCCAGTGACGGGTGAAATGATTGTGTTCGGCTTCGCACCCATCGCTCCACCTTACCTGGAATATAGTGTCATTTCCAAAGAAGGGGAATTAAAGCGCACCGTTCCCATTGACATACCAGCCCCGGTGATGATGCATGATTTTGCCATTACTGAACACTACACCATCTTCCTAGATATGCCGCTCACCTTCAAACCGATGCGAATCATGCAAGGTCAGCTACCTATTAAATTTGAGGCTCAAAATCCCAGCCGTATCGGTATCCTACCCCGCCACGGCGATAATCGAACAATCCGTTGGTTTAAGGTTTCTGCCTGTATGCTCTACCATGTGGGCAATGCTTGGGAAGAAGGTAACGAGGTGGTACTCTTGGCTACCCGAACACCCGATACCTATCTATTTATTCCTCAAGAAGACAAAGGTGAAGGTGGGGAAACTGAGTTTGAACAATTCCGCCTGTATCGCTATCGAATCAACCTAGTGACGGGTGTTGTGAAAGAAGAACCTTTAGATGATGTTGCTACAGAATTTCCCCGCATCAACGATGATTTCACGGGGCGGAAAACACGTTATATGTATGCTTCACGGCAAGCAACATATATGAGACCCAGACTATTATTGGATGGTCTGATTAAGTATGACTTAGAAACTGGTAACTCCCAAGTGCATGAGTTTGGACGTGGGCGCTTTGGTGGTGATAGTGCGTTTGCACCTCGCCCCGGTGCTAGTACTGAAGACGATGGTTGGTTGCTGACGATGGTCTGGGACGCGGTAGTCAAGCAGTCTGAATTACTGGTTATTGATGCCCAAAACTTTACATCCGAACCTGTGGCGCGGGTAATTATGCCTGGGCGCGTTCCTTACGGATTTCATGCTACATGGATTTCTCAAGCACTTGTAGCAACTCCTAGCTAGAAACCAAACCTCAATTTTAGCCCCTTGTTAAACTGTTTTCTGGAGTAAAAGTGCAAAAGTGCTTTTTAGACTCTTGTGGTCAAAGGGATAAGTAAGTCGGTGAAATAAAACCAAACTATGTAAAGAAAAGTAAATAAGGCTCAAACTCTTTCTCCCCCTGCTCCCTGCTCCCTGCCCCCTGCCTTATCCCAACAATAATTATTTACATCGGCCTACTTACATCTTTATTGGGAAAAGGCAAAATACCAAACATGCACCCCCTTTCCCCTTGCCCTTTTCCCGACTTCTCTTAGAAGTCTATTTATTATGGGTGAAAATTGGTGAGAGAGTTGACCTAAGGAACATCCTGGAGTGAAGATAAAAAGGTTATATGTCTTGCCAAAACAGTCAGGACATCTGATATCGCTTGATTTTTTCGTTTCCCTGGTTTTGGGGTGAAAGCGGAGGGTGAGGGCGATATACGCCAACGCGGCAAAAAACTCAGAAAAGTATGCACGGATGGCTAAAACGTGCCTGGACGCGGAGGGTTAAATGCGCCGTCGCCCCCCTATGAAGCGTCAAGAAATAGCTGATTAAATCAAATTTTGGGCGATTTAATCATATATTTTGTAGCAGATACTTGTGGAAAAGCAAATGCAAGGTGTAAATGTTGTTATGAAAGTTGGCGATCGCGTGCGCGTTAAAGATTCGGTGGTAATCTATCATCATCCAGAACATCGAAATCAGCCTTTTGACCTCAAAGGCACAGAAGGCGAAGTCATAGATATTGTCACTCAATGGCAAGGTAGACCTGTAAGCGCTAATCTGCCGATTTTAGTCCAGTTTACTAAAAAATTCAAAGCTCATTTGCGTGAAAATGAGTTAGAGACTCTATGATGCTTATATATCAGTTATCTAAAAACTGATATCCACGCTTTGAGCATCAAATGAGCATTATGGTAAACAGCGCTAAAACTCCCACCGGGAAGGCTAAGAAAGGTGAAGTCACGGTACGTCTTGACTCGAAGTTAGTCAAGGCTTGCTTCCCTCGTACCCCATTCCCAGGTGAAAAAAACCAGGTGAAGAAAGCAACGGGTATCTCAAACATAAAAGGATGGGAAGATAAGGCGGGATTATTAAAACGACGGTTACAGCTAGAGATGGAGGAGGGAAAGCTGACTAACCCAGACGGAACCTTCAACGAAAATAGGTATCGTGAAATTCTTGTTGACCAGAAACTTAGACCAGATTTGAAGATAGTAGATAGTGCCGTAACTTCAGATGATCGGCTACCACCTAAACCAGAATTGTCCTTGATGGAAGTGTGGGATATGTACTGCGAGTACAGGAAGACAGGATTAAGAGAAAGTTATTTTGAAGACACGTATCAAGGAGAGTATAAAAACTTTCTTGAGTCAGCGATTGAGGCTACCAAATCTGAGGATGCCTTAAAAATTAGGAATTGGTTAGTAGAAAACAGGAATCACCATACTGTAAAACAAGTGTTGTCAAATCTCTCAAAGGCGTATCAGCGATTAATAAGAAATAGGTTGTTAACTCACAATCCTTTTGAGGGTATGTCTGAAGAGATGGTTAAAAAAGGTGCTAAAGGGAAGACTCAAGACGAGATTGATACAGAAGTGGATGATGATGTACTTGATAGAGCAAAAGCTTATACATGGGATGAAGCACAAGCAATAATTGAATATCTCAAAAATCATCGTACAAGAGTTTGTTGGCATGATTTCGTTAAATTTAAATTCCTTACTGGATGTAGGACTGGAGAGGCAATCGCTTTAAGATGGTGTGATATTGATTGGGATAAAGAACTTATATTTTTCCAATGGACGTGTAACAGAACAACGAAAAAATTTTATCCCCTAAAAAATGACAAGACTTACAAGGGAGACAAAATTAGAAAGTTTCCAATGCCCAAGGATGAGGAACTGTGGAACCTTTTAAAATCGATTCCACAAGGTAAACCTAGTGAAGTAGTGTTTAAAAGCAAGCAGGGAAAAATTATTTATTCTGGAACTTTTGGACTGACATGGAGAGGATGTCAGTCACCATCAATGAAAATAAAAGGTATTATCCCAGAACTAATCAAACAAGGGAAGCTCACGAAGTATATAAAACCCTATAACACGCGACATACATTCATTACTCATGCTGTTTTTGATTTAGGAATTGACGAAAAAGTTGTTAGTAAATGGTGTGGTCACCAGATAGAGGTATCTAACAAGCATTATCAGGATGTAGCTATCTTTGCTGAAAGGATTAACCCACACAAGCCACAGCAACAATCAGAACTCGACCTACTCAAAGAACAGTTACGACAACAACAGGAACTCATCAACAAACTGCTTCAGGACAAGGATATGCCAGAATAGAATCGACATAATTGACTAGCAGCTATCTCGCAATTGGTAGTTGCTTTTATTCTCCTCTTCCCCCAATTTATCCAACAACTTATCTAACAAATGATAAACCCTCTAGAAATAAGCAATCTAGAGGGTATTTTTATGTGCCACCTCCTGAATTTGATTGTGTAACGAATTCAAATTGGGCGTATACTCATGCCCACCATTGTTGATGAAGCCTATCTAGGTATTGAGCCGAGATACCATCTAACAACTTATCTAACAACTTTCACTTACTCTTGCTACACAACAAAAAAGCACCCCGGTGAGGAGTGCCGTAAGGTTATGCGGTCGAGAACTGATTACCTAGCGATTAATGACATTATCTCTTCAAGCTTCATTTTCACCATGTACCAGGCTAATAGCCTTTCTTGCTCATACCTATCCGGGTAATTCATCCTTCTCCCCTCCATTGAGATTTTAATTAACCCTGCTTGCTCATCTGTAGGCGTGTTCATTTCATCTATCGCTGACTCTATTACCTGAATAGAAGCGAGTGAAGGCAACCTTAATCCGCGACCCTCTTCCATTTGCTTGATAGCGATAATCGCAAAAGACATCAGAGAAGTGATGTAGCTTCCCTTGAGTGCTGGACTACCAGTGGGGCGAACACCGTATCTACGGCACATATCGCGTAATTCAGGTACAGTCTTTATTTCGAGTTCTGAACGTGTAAACATAGAGTTACCATTCCAAAAAAGTGGTATCGGTAGGTAACAAGTTTTCCAGACACATTGCCTACCGATTAAAGACTCTAATCGATTGCTAGCAATCGATTAAATCTATATTTACGTTTCTACACAAATGCCTAACCCTAGAGGAACACCTGAAAATTTAGAACCGGGAAAAAGGAAAGGTGAGGAGCCGTTGACTGAGCAGGTTAACCTTCGAGTTACCAAAGCTATGAAGGAGGAACTATCTACAAAAAATGACCCTCCAGAATTTTGCCGTCGTGCTATTCAAAGAGCATTAGACGAAGATAGAGAAAAGTAGGATTTAATTATTAATTTGAATATATAAAATACCTCTAGATTTTAGCTCTAGAGGTATTTTTTTATCTACCTGATTGCTGTATAACAAATGTGAATTGCAACTACGGCATTCCGGCATTATGGATAGCTCCCACAGCCTTTGTAATAGCTGCACTTATTAGTTAGCCATGTAATCTTTTATCTACTGATGCCAATTTAATAATACGAGTTAGTAATCCTTTTACCGCTATTAATGCATCAGCTTGTCCAACTATATCTATATCAGAATATAGTTTAAGATTTTTATATTTTTCTGCCAATCTTTTCCAGTCTTGACTAGAAAATAAATTAACTTCTTCGGGCAAAGTTACAAACTCTTCCTTGTACTTCTGTGGCTGATATATCAACAAAATATTTAACCATTTGAGAGCGTTAGCAAATTCCTTTGAAAGTAACGAAAGTAACGAATGATTGGCAGATAGTATTGTAAGAGAAGCAATAGAATTACTATAAATTTCTTGTACTTTTTCTCTAGTCCATTGTTCTCTCTCCCTATGCCTTTGAGAACGATTAGTGATTATGGTTGTTATTAGAGCCAATATACTACCGATAACAGTTGAAAAAGTACCAATAATAATCCCAATTAATACAGGGAACTTTGTTAGTAAATCAAATACATCCGACATAGTTTAATTTATTTTCAATCATCAGATAAATATGTTACATGAATCAAATCATAGTTGCTGGCTTTTAGGTAAAGCATTCAGCCAGAAGAAGAGCGAAGACAAGCGAAACCTGCTACTAGCTGAGCGTGCTACATGGGGTGATGCTAGAGGATATTGCAGCAGTGAGGTGAAGCGAAATCTCAGTGAGTGCTTTATCTAGCTACCTACCTTCATAACCCTTGCCCTGTAAGCCCGTCAAGGCTCTTACAGAAAAAGTTTTTCAGACAGGTTAACCCGTCAGAAAAATGTTTTCTACTCAACGCTACAAAATGAGTTAGAAGTTATTTAATTCAACGGCGGCGAAACCACTGGAAAATATTCAGTTCGCCGCGCATTTTTTGTAAGTCTTGGCGATTACGTTCTGCTGTAGCAGAATACCATTCACAATAACGCCGAAACTCTTCCCGCGTCTGAACTTCATGATAAAACTGATGGGTTGTTTGGTAAGTAGCAAAGCCTTCGTCAACTGGAGGCGGAGGCGAGGGAATGATATGGGGTAAGTTTTTAGACATGAACTTAATTAAAGCCAGCCGCGTAAGTAATAAACAAAAGAACCAATATACTCTTTTAAAGCGGTGGTAAATTGGTGCAAGTTGTCAGTATCAGGTAATAGGTTCAGTATAGCGGCTTTGGGAGTGCTGCCGAGTTCTTGCAGTTCGCCTTCACTGACGAGGAAATCAGTAGGTGCGGCCATTACGTTAATTCCTTGACGTTGAAAAATCTTGAGCGATCGCGGCATATGCATTGCTGAAGTTACTAATAATACTTTTTTGATACCACGCGCCTCAATAATTTTTCGGACATTTACAGCGTTTTCATAAGTATTTAAAGATAATGGTTCTTGGATAATTGCCTGGGATGGAATACCTATAGACGTGAGGATTGTGGCCATATCTGCCGATTCTGGGGAACCGCTACCACGCCAATCGATGCGCCCGCCGCTGAGGATGATTAGGGGTGCTTTTTTTTGCCGATAAAGTTGGGCGGCGTAAATGACGCGATCGCCTGACTCGCTCAAATCAACAGTAGGTCTTGGAGGGAAGGCTGATTTGGTAGCGCCGCCTAACACCACAATCGCTTCTGCATTGGGTATTTCAGTGGTGGTGAGATTTTGCCATTCTAGCGATCGCACTAACGATTTAGCAATCCAGGCATTACTACAAAACACCAGTAAAGTTAGTGCCAAAGTAATGGCAATGGCAGCAATGCGCGGTCGTTTCCACAATGTGACTAAAGCTACTATCAAACTGACGCAAGCCAGTCCTAGCGGGTAAAAAAATAGTGGCAGTAATTTGGAAAGATATAAAAACATATTGGGTATTAGGAACTGGGGAATAGGGAGGTAGGGGAAAAGGTTAAAGGTTAAAGGTTAAAGGGTAAAGGGTAAAGGGATAAATTTAACCTTTCCCCCTTACCCTTTCC
>NZ_JACKZU010000826.1:0-310 GCF_014222165.1 Nostoc sp. 2RC | reverse complement strand
TATAGTGCAAGGCTCACCAAATAAGGATGTCCCCCCACCATTGCTTGTAGAGATTCCAGGCGTTTTTCTCCTTCGGGGGACACTGCCCATTCTAGCCCGTAACGCAATGCTAAATCCTGTACTTGCTTGGGGGTAAATGGTGGCAGAGTTATTGTTATTCCTACATTAAAAGGTGATTGATTGAGTTTTAGGGGAACGTAAATTTCTGTGGTGTGAACTACCACCATTCGTAGTTTTTGCCAAATGCAATCTTGCTTTGCTTGTTCGTGCCAAAATCGCAGCATTGGTAAAAAATCTTGGGCGATATTTG
>NZ_JACKZU010000206.1:0-14242 GCF_014222165.1 Nostoc sp. 2RC | reverse complement strand
GGAAAAGGGAAAAGGAATAAATTTAATCTTTCCCCTTTCCCCCTTACCCCTTTCCCTTTCACCATGCCCAATGCCCAATGCCCAATGCCCATTTACCTTGTAATCCGCCCCATGTAATTTCCCCATAACTGAGCGGCTTGAGCGCTGCTACCAGATGTGGGGGAATTGTTGTCGTTTCCCAACCAAACACCAGTTACAAGCCGCCGACTGGGAATAAAACCTATAAACCATAAGTCAACGTTTTTATCAGTGGTGCCTGTTTTACCAGCTTCCCCTAATCCAATGGCAGCACTACGACCAGTACCTCTGGTGACTACACCGCGCATTAAACTAGTCATTTCATCAGCTACATTGTTTGGCAAAACTCTTTTGTTGGCGTCTGGATCTTGGTCGAAGGAGTAGATGACACGGCAAGTTTTGAGATCGTTGCGATCGCGGCAATCCCCACTATCTAAAATACGACTAATGGCATGGGGAGGATTCCAGACACCGCGATTGCCAATGGCACCAAAAGCACCAGTCATTTCTAAAACATTAACTACACTTTGACCCAGTACCAACCCTGGAACCGGATCGAGGGAGGACTTTACCCCCAAACGCTGCGCCATAGAAACCACTTTATCCAAGCCAATTTCTCTGGCAACTCGCAAAGCGATGGGATTTTCGGAAAGAGCCAGCCCCGTGGCAATATCTAAACTAGCGTCTGCACCAGCACGACAGGGTTTATAAGTGAAGCCTTGCCAAGTTAAAGGAGCGCAAGAATAACTTTTTGATTCTGGAATTCCCTGCTGAATAGCGGCGGTGTAAGCAAAGATTTTGAAGGTCGAACCCGGTTGTCTTTTGGCTTGGGTTGCACGATTGAACTGACTTTTTTTGTAATCGGTTCCCCCTACCATCGCCAAGATACTACCGTTACTAGAGTCGAGGGTCACCACTGCTCCTTGAGAAAACTTAAAAGTTCCACCAGCGCTGTTTACTGAATTACGCAATGCGGCTTCTGCTTGGCTTTGGATGGCTGGATCGAGCTTAGTTTCAATAATATAGTTGCCTTCTCTGGCTGCTCCCTCCCCCAAGATTGATTCCAATTCCGAGAAAACGTAATTGTAAAAGTAAGGAGCAATTGTTTTGGCTTGTTGTTCGCAAACTTTAGGACTAACTTGAACAGTGGAGCGTCTGGCTCGATTAGCCTCCTCTGCTTTGATTTTGCCCATTTCCAACATCCGTTTGATTACCCGATTGCGGTATTCAGCAGTTTCTAGCTTATTTGGGCCATCGCCGCAAAAATCAAACGCGTTGGGGGCTGGTAAAATTCCTACTAGTGTGGCAGCTTCCGCCAAACTTAAATCTTTTGCTGGTTTTTCAAAGTAATACCTGGCTGCATCTTCAAATCCAGAGGTATCTCCACCCAAAAAAACCCGATTTAAGTACATCAGCAAAATATCATCTTTGCTGTAAAAGGTTTCTAGCTTCAGGGCGACAATTGCCTCCCGCAATTTACGTCCTAGAGTATCCTGTCTGCCTACATAATCGCGGAACAAGCTACGGGCGACTTGCTGGGTAACGGTGCTGGCTCCTTGCTGGACATCTCCTGTACGGCTATTAATCAAGACGGCTCGCAAAATTCCTAACGGATCGACCCCAAAATGCCAATAATAACGGCTATCTTCAGAAGCGACCACGGCAGTGGGCAAATAAGGGCCAAATTCATCTAATCGCTTCATGTCCACGTGGGAGGTGGTGCGGGGTTCTCTCAGGGGTGTGGCTCCATCACGGGCATAAACAACTACTGGGGCGCGTGTAGCTGTGGGTAGGGGTCTGACTGAAAATTTTAGCCATTCGACGCCAATTACCAAGGCGAACAATGCACTGACACCACCAATGCCGTAACCTGTCCAAGTTGCAGCTTTGATGTACCAAGGTGGTGGATCGACATATTGCAATCTGACAGAAGCAGCGAGTTCTGGCGGCCCCAGAGTGAGAATATCGCCATGACGTAATTCCAGGGAATTGACACGACGTTTGCCACGATAGATGCCATTGGTGGAATTTTCGTCTTTGATAACAAAAACTGGTGCGCGCTGAGTGGAATTGCGCGATAGCGATAGGTGAATTTGGCTAACAACAGGGTTACGGATGACGATATCGCAGGATTTGGAGCTACGACCGAGAACATAGCGATCGCCCAACAGTGGATATACCTCTGCTTTATCCGCCCCCGCATCCTGCACCCAGAGTTCCGGCACTTTTGCATTAGGCTTGAGCGCCAATTTGGAAAAATCGACCCTAGCTTGAATTGTATGTACTGCTTGAGTCAGTTGACCTAATAACGTTTGTGGCTTGTGAGGGGGTTGGGGAGAACTCATCGGCTATTTACATCACACTTTTTAGTGAAGAATCGGGCGAACTACAACTTAGATGTTAATCTTCCATCATTTTACTCATAAGCCAAAGAATAAATTGGCTAGATGATTTTTTAGATTCATTTTATACCTAAATATCTTTTGTAACTAACAATAGCTTGTCATTTTTATTGCTTTTTTATTAACAGCCAATTTTTACTATTAAATCTAAAGTCTTGATTATATGTAGGTTTTACTAGTAAATGGCTACAAATACCATTCATTAGCTGGTATTCATCAACACAAAACATTGACGAACAACAGATTTAATTTTTACTAGTTTTACATATCAACATATTTTGAAACAAACCGAAATATCCTCTTTTAGGAAGATTTTCTAAATCTTATTGTCTGTTTTAATAGTTCGAGTGTTCCGTTGAGGTTAATTTCAGAATGATGGGAAAATCTCTGACCCTGATTGGTACAGCCCTATTTTTGGCACTTACCACTAATATTGCTGGCGCTCAATCTAGTAAATCCCCCATAGCCCAATCCAGTAGCGACTCCTCCACTAGTTCACCAACGGAAATCAAACTGTCGCCAGAAGGCAAAAAAATTCTGTGCGAGTATTTCCCTCTTAACTCTCGTTGTGGTGGTGGCACAGCTGTTACGCCTACTACTCCTGGTAGTACAACAGTTCCAACAGAAACCACACCTTCGGAAACCACCACTCCCGATAGCACAACCACACCGGAGAGCGTTACTCCATCTGGCTCTGGCACTCCTGATAGCACCACCACAACCCCAGCACCAGGAGCTACCCCTTCTGACTCTGGTACCCCCAGCAATATAACCCCAGCACCAGGAAGTGTTACCCCTTCTGACTCTGGTACCCCCAGCAATATAACTCCAGCACCAGGAAGTGTTACCCCTTCTGACTCTAGTACTCCCAGCAATATAACTCCAGCACCAGGAAGTACTACCCCTTCTGATGGCGCTTCTGAGCCAACTCCTAGCTCTCCTAGTTCAGTTCCAGGTTCTAGCTCGCCCAGCACTCCTGCTACAGGCAACTAAACTCAAATCTGCATACTGATTTGGCGTTAGTTATTGCTGTAGATATTGACAACTTACACCAGTTATAGTAATTGGTGTAAGTTATGAAACTAATACGCTATGAAAAAGAGTTTCAGCTATTAAGCCTGGGATAAATCATCCCAGGCTTAATAGTTTAATCAGGTCTGTTATGTTGAAGTTGGTGTTTTTTGCAAAGAGGCAATGAGCAGGCAAACGATACCGATACTAATAAATGAATCTGCCACATTAAATACAGCAAAATTAATGAGGCGAAAATCTAGAAAATCAACCACATAACCTAAAACAAAGCGATCGATGCCATTGCCCATAGCTCCACCTAAAATCAAGCCATAGCCTAGCTGATCCCACAGACTTAACGTAGGGCCAAATAACGCCAGCCCGATTAAAACTAAACTTACTCCTAAAGATAACCAGCGCAACCATTCCACTTTTCCACTTAACAAACTAAAAGCCGCACCAGTGTTAGTGACGTAAGTCAAGTGAAATATCCCTGGTAACAGTGGTAGCGTTTGTTGCAAACTGAATGTTTGCACCACCCAGTATTTTGTTATTTGGTCTAGAAAAAAAGCTATGAAGGCAGAAATCCAGAAAAGGCGATTTTTTAAACGCATGGCAAATTAGTCATTGGTCATTGATCATTGGGCATTGGTCATTGGGCATTGGGCATTGGTCATTGAAAAAAGACTAATGACTAATGACTAATGACTAATGACTAATAAAACATTAAGTGACGCAATACATATGCTATTACAGTGACGGCACAGACTACAGTTAGCTGACCTGGCAGTACAAACCAAGAATACCTGAGAATTGCTTGCATTAAAGGTATATTTTCTGTGCCTTGCCACTGAAAAAGATAGCTAATAATCAAATAACTAATACCGCATAGGTGAAGAGTTAACAACCCACAGATGCAACTAAAACCAAGGGTTTCTAGTCGGGGTCTAGCTTTAAAGGCAAACAAACCACAAATCCAAGCTCCAGGAATAAAGCCTAACAAATAGCCAAACTGAGATAGCTTAACATAACCAATACCACCACCATCAGCAAATACTGGCAATAAAGTTAACCCCATGACTAAGTAGGCAATTTGCGACAGCGCACCAGCATTTTTACCACCCAAACAACCCACAAGTAGTACTGCACCAACTTGAAAAGTTACACCTAAAGAAAAAGTCTGAATTCCTTGCTGACTCCAACTCCAAGGTGAAGTGATGCCATAAGCTTCTAGGAAAGTGCCACCCATTGTCAGGAGTAAGCCAATCATTGACCATAGTAATTGGTTGGAAGCAGCAAACATGTATCAGGCAAATAAAGAAAGGCAAAAGGGAAAACCAATAGCAACCAGTATAAACATTAATATATGAACTTTCCCACTTGAGCTTTAGCTGTTGGCATACCCAAAAGCTGATATCTGAGTTTTAATCTCTCAGTAGAATAACTGAACTTAAACTCGTATCTAGATTGATATTTGATTGCTAATATGTAGCGTTAATTTCATTTAAAAAATTGTAGATTCCAAAAAATATTTTTAGCCTACCCAAATTACTTAATATTTAGTTTATTTTCTGCAAGATAGTAGTATAATTTAAATCACATTTTATTTGATTACTGATGAAAAAATGTGCCTTTACTGACTTGAATTTTTAGTGTTTTTGAGTGTGTATTAGTATTGACTTAACCGATTGTTAACTTTTCTGTCACTCTTAAGTGCTAATGTTCATACTGTTAATCCATAGCATCATCTATAAAGATCCTTATGTTCTCTTCAAAGGTGCAGTTGGTTGCTCCCCTAGTTGCTTTGGCAATTGGTATTAGCTCTTGCGGCGGCGAAAACAATCAGGCTTCTAACAACCCTAGCCCAGCAACAGAAGGCGGTGCTACCCCAGCCACCAATACAGCAACCGGATCGAATTTATCTGGAACAGTCAAGGTGGATGGTTCTAGTACTGTCTATCCTATTTCTGAGGCCATGGCAGAAGAGTTTCAAAAGGCGAATCCTGGTATAAAAGTGACTGTTGCTTCTTCTGGTACGGGGGGCGGTTTCAAAAAGTTTTGCGCCGGTGAAACTGATATTTCTAATGCTTCCCGCCCCATTAAGCCAGAAGAAGTAGAACTCTGTAAAAAAGGCAATATCGAGTATATTGAACTGCCCATCGCTTATGATGGTCTCTCAGTGGTAGTTAGCCCCCAGAATAACTTTGTTGAGTGCCTCAAAGTTGATGAACTCAAAAAAATGTGGGAAACCGCCGCTCAAGGCAAAGTCACTCAATGGAACCAGATTAACCCGAAATTCCCTGCTGAGAAAATCGGTTTGTACGGCCCTGGAACTGATTCAGGTACTTATGACTATTTCACACAAGCAGTTGTAGGTAAGCAAGGAGAAAGCCGTGGAGACTACACTGCAAGTGAAGATGATAATACCTTGGTACAAGGTGTCAGTGCTGACAAAGGTGGTTTGGCCTTCTTTGGCTTTGCCTATTATGAAAACAACAAGGATAAATTAAAGCTAGTTGGTATTGATGCTGGTAAGGGCTGCGTTCAACCGAGTCCCCAAACCATAGCTGATGGAACTTATCAGCCGCTTTCTCGCCCAGAATTTATCTATGTCAAAAAAAGTGTAGCAACACGTCCTGATGTCAAGGCTTTTGTTGATTTCACTTACGCTCCAGCTAACCAAAAGTTAGTTACAGAAGTGGGTTATGTGCCTTTACCAAGCGATTTACTCACTGAAGTTCAAGCACGCTTCAATAGTGGTAAGGTAGGCTCGATTTTTGAGGGCAAAGGTTCTCAAGTTGGTGTCACTCTTAAGGATCTGATCAAGCAAGAAAAGTAAGAGTTTGCCTGAATAATTTTGATTCTCTAAGCACAATTGAAAATTTAGCTCTGGTAGCTGGAAGTAGCGACTAATAGCACAACCTTGGTGGTGTTGGGGTTCAGCTAAATTTCCAGCTCAGGGGCAATTTTTATCAAAAGCAACGTCTGTATACAGAGGAAGTTTGAATTGCTGAGGTTCTTCTTGAATGACTTCCAATCCGTTATCTAATCAACCAAATAATCAGAGCTTGTGGCAGCCTAATCGGGCTTTGAGTAAGCAGATTGAATTTGGTGTCAAAAGTTTATTTGCCTTGTTTGCCTTTGTCTCAGTAGCAACTACAATTGGTATTGTTTTAACACTAATTTTTGAGACAGTATCATTTTTTTCGGAAGTCCCCATCTGGAGATTTTTAACTGAGACACAGTGGACACCATTGTTTGCCAATAAGCAATTTGGAGTGATGGTGCTAATTAGCGCTACGCTCCTGATATCGATAATTGCGATCGCAGTAGCATTACCACTGGGTTTATTAGCAGCTATCTGCTTAAGTGAGTATGCCCCAGCAAAGCTCCGCAAATGGCTTAAGCCAGCCCTAGAAATTTTGGCAGGGGTACCCACTGTTGTTTTTGGTTACTTTGCACTGTTGACAGTGACACCGTTCCTGCAAAAATTTATCCCTGGTATGCAGGGATTCAATGCCTTGAGTGCGGGTTTAGTACTGGGAATTTCCATTATTCCTCTGGTAGCTTCTTTGAGTGAAGATGCTCTTTATGCAGTTCCCCGTAGTTTGCGAGAAGGTGCTTATGCACTTGGCTCAACAAAAAGGGAAACAATTGTTTCTGTGGTATTACCGGCAGCTTTATCTGGGATAGTAGCTTCCTTTATATTGGCTATTTCCCGTGCCATCGGTGAAACAATGATTGTTACAATTGCAGCTGGTCAAAATCCTCAGTTGACCCTTAACCCGTTAGTGCCCATTGAGACAATGACAGCATACATTGTCCAAGTTAGTAAAGGAGACACACCAGCAGGTTCACTAGCCTATAAAACTATTTTTTCAGTGGGCATGACATTATTTCTCATGACCTTGGCACTGAATATTTTTAGTTACTGGTTTGTCCGCCGCTTCCGGGAGAAATACGAATGACGAAGAGTAATATTCAATCTAAAAATCGGTTTGACTCTGGTGCAAATCGCAACTTCGATTTATCAATCGATAAACGCTACAATCTTGACAAAATTTTTGCCATCGCCACTTGGGCTGCAACTTTATTTGCCTTGTTAGTGTTAGCTATTTTGCTGATTGATATTTTAACTGACGGTCTTGGGCGTTTGAATTGGTCTTTTTTGACTAATTTTTCTTCTCGTCGTGCTTCTGCTTCTGGGATATTAGCTCCTTTAGTGGGTACCATCTGGTTACTGGTAATAACGGCTTTAATCTCGTTTCCTCTAGGAGTAGGTGCAGGTATTTTCTTAGAAGAGTATGCCGAAGACAATTGGTTTACTCAATTAATTGAAATCAACATTGCAAATTTGGCAGCCGTACCATCCATTATCTATGGCTTGTTGGGTTTGCAAATTTTCGTGCGGATAATGGAACCAATAACTCAAGGACGCACTGTATTAGCTGGTGCTTTAACCTTGAGCTTATTGATTTTACCAATCATCATTATTACCACTCGTGAAGCTTTGCGTTCTGTTCCCGATAGCTTGCGGCAAGCGGGTTTTGCCCTTGGTGCCAACAGGTGGCAAATCATTAGAGAACAAATATTTCCCATTGCTTTGCCAGGTATCCTAACTGGTACAATTTTGGCACTTTCAAGAGCGATCGGCGAAACAGCTCCCTTGATTGTAATTGGTGCTGTTGGGTTCATTACTTTCTTGCCTGAACTTTCTTTAAAAGGCTTGCAAAGTTCTTTCACCGCACTACCAATTCAAATTTTTGACTGGGTTTCTCGTCCTCAAACAGATTTTCACCAGAATGCTGCTGCTGGCATTATCATTTTGATGATCGTGCTGCTTTTGATGAATTCAACGGCTATATATTTACGCAATAAATTCCAGCAGTCTCGCTAAATGAGTCAAGCATGTTTTCATTATTGTCCTGAAGTTTTTTATGGTATTAAATTCAACAACTGCTACATCTGAGACTATATTGCAAGCTGAACAATTATCTGTCTTCTATGGTAATTTCAAAGCAGTTCGTGATGTTAATCTGAACATTGGCAAAAACAAAATCACAGCCTTTATTGGCCCTTCTGGATGTGGTAAAAGCACTGTATTAAGATGTTTTAATCGCCTAAATGACTTGATTCCCGGCGCACATATTGAGGGAAGAATTACCTTTGGCGAAACTGATATTTATGACAAAAGAATTGACACTGTAGAACTGCGCCGCCGCATTGGTATGGTGTTTCAAAAACCTAACCCTTTTCCAAAATCAATTTATGAAAATATTGCCTTTGGAGCTAGAATTAATGGCTACAGGGGTGATATGGATGAATTGGTAGAGCGGAGTTTAAGACAAGCTGCTTTGTGGGATGAAGTCAAACACAAACTTAAACAAAGTGGTCTATCTATATCTGGCGGACAACAGCAACGCTTGTGTATTGCTCGTGCCTTAGCAATTCAACCAGAGGTGCTGCTAATGGATGAACCATGCTCAGCTCTTGACCCAATTTCAACTTTGCGAGTTGAAGAATTACTCCAAGAACTGAAATCCCAATACACCATTATTATCGTCACCCACAATATGCAACAAGCCGCACGGGTGTCTGATATGACAGCCTTTTTCAATGCACAAGCAACGGAAAGTGGCTCAAAAATGGGATATCTGGTGGAATATGACTTGACAGAGCAGATTTTTAACAATCCCAAACAAGAATATACACGAGATTATGTCAGTGGCAGATTCGGATAAATATTTCGACTGATTGATTTGAAAATATAGTTTAGGATACTAGTTTAGTGTGCAAAATTTGACTACACTGGTAGCTTTTCACATTCCCTACGGCTATAAGCTGGGGGATTTTTGCTTTACGGTGTAAAAAACGAATTTATCGTCGCTATGCAAGCATTATAGTGATTTAAAAACCCTCATACCATTTTGGATTTTAGATTTTAGATTTTGGATTGTGAAACAGTTAGTAGTAATTGCTTTTGGCTATACATCTGTCAATACGGTTCGGATAAGCAGTATGAACTTCCCTTGTGGTCTGGGAAAAGGTTATGGATGTATTTGAAACCTTTCCCCTTTCCCCTTTAACCGAACCGTATTGATACATCTGTCGCAATCATTTTTCAAATTGGTATCAGATTTCTCCGTGGGGTAGTTAATAAAAATGAGTTTTATTGAAACTGCACAATCACAGGACTTACACACAATAACAAAAAACGTAGACGCATTAGCGAAGCGGTAGCGACGAAGGAGCGTCAGCGGCTTGCGACAGGCTACCGCCAAGGACGCAAAGAACACATTCGCCGTTCGCGTAGCGTCTCCGTCAGGAGAAGGGTAGAAATAAGAGTTTTAGAGAGTTTTTGCGTAAGTCCTAAATCAGATGAAATCAATCTATTTGTTGAGTTCGGAAATAGGGCATAGGGCATTCAACAGTGAACAGTGAAGAGATAATTGATAACTGTTATCTCCTCCAGTCATCAGTTCCTTGCTATAAATGTGTCACCACTTAGTAGTAGAGAATGGATAATCAGCAAAGCAATTACACTCTACCTGCCAAGTTCATCAACTGTTTGAAGTTTACAAGATAGGTAATGTTGTTGGTGTTGTCAATGTTAATCCACCCTTTTTCATGTAACTTTTCCATGATTTTGGTGGTTTCTTCAACACCGATTTCTGTCACCTCTGCTAAATCTTTAAAAGGAATGTTAAAAATTTCTCTGCCCTGGTTTGATTCCTGACCATAGCTTTCGCCTAAAGTTACTAAGGTATGAGCCAGTTTGACTGCTGGTGGGGAAGACCGCATTTGCAAGCGCAGGTTAATTTGTCGTAGTCGTCGCACCATCAATTGCAACATGCGGTGATGTAATTGTGGGTCTTTAAACAATATTTGAATAAAACGTTCTCTGGAGATACTAAGTAACTTCACAGGTGAAAGGGAAATGACATCAGTTGAGCGGGGAGATTCATCTAAAATTGCCATTTCTCCAAAAAAATCCCCACGGCCAAAAATTGCCAGAGCTACTGAATCTTCCCCGACGGTACGTCGGACTTTCACCCAACCAGAAACCACGAGATAAACGGCATTACCCCAAGCATCTTCCATGAGAACAGCTCGCCCAGCTGGGTATTCATGTTCAATTGCAACGTTGAGTAGCCATTCCAAAGTTTGTGGGTTGGCTGTACTCATCAAGGGGAAAAGTTCACTAAAAACCTCTGTTTGCATGAAATATTTGCAATAATATGGATTTAAAAGCGGAAATTAACTTGGTTACTATAACTTTCTTTGAACCGTAATCTTACGTAAAATATGCACGTGAGATTTATATTTATTTGTTCTAACCTTCTTAGATCCGTCGATTCAGAGTTCGATTACAACATAACAATTATGTATTGCGATCGAAATCAGCGGTTTCACTGATAGACTTATGATTTGCTGTTTGTAGATCGCTCGCTGTCTAGTGTTAGTTTTTTGAGCTGTTGGTCTAAACTTTTCACTAATTGATTCAGGGTAACTAAAGCCTCTAATTGCTCGCAGTCAAGACCGCGATTGAGAAAAAGGCGTTCTTGTAGTTCATGTAACTTAAAACTTAATTGCTGAGAAATTCCCAAGGCATCGCGGCTGAGACGCTTCAGTTGTTGTTGTTGATAAAACTTTAATGCTGCTCCTCGCAAAACTTGGAGTGTAGCTTCTTCTCCATAAATTCCTGGCATAACTCGCAAGCGCAATAGCAAACGGTTTTTTTGATACAAACATTCCTTCTCTACCTGTTTTGGTTCTGCAACCTTACTAATAGGTAGGGAAGCAAATCGCTTTAACTCATTAAGCACTCCTTGGAAAACAGACAGTGGCACTTTGTCTAACACAGACTGTAATACTCCATTGTCACTCCATAGTATCCTGCCTTCGTAAGGTTGCCTTTCTAGATATAACCGACCAATTCCCCCTGTCAAAATTCGTCCTAGTAATTCTTCTAGTAATCTTTTGGGTGGTAGTGTTGCCAGTACTTCCACAGGACTAAATAGTTCAGGAATTTCTACGGGTAGGATAGGTAAATTTTCTACTATTGGCGATTCAGAAGTATTTTTTTGTTGATCTGTATTTCCGGAAGTTAAGAAGGAAGAAATTTGAGGGGGATGATTTGGATGTGAGAGTGGTAAATCTATCGGCTGCTGAAAATGCTCATTAATTTCTGTGTCAGGTGGTGTGAATGTTGGTAAGTGCTGCGATTCAGAGTAAGTATCATCAGAACCAATAAACCTATCAACAACGGTAACTGTGATTTCGCGATCCCCTTGTTGGGCATCTAGCTGGGATATATTCTTATGGTTCAGGTAAGCTGACAATATTCTGCGATGAGCGTCAGCTGCGATCGCCTCAATTATCAGTGTGCAATTCATATAAGAGGCAATACGACTTACATAATCTAGTGCTTCAGCGTCTTGTGGATGAACCATACCTAGCAATAGCTTGTTGTCTTTTAATCCAAAAGGCAATATTTGATGGTAAAGACAAGCTTCAAATGACAAAAAACTATCCATTAGCTGGAATATTTCCTCGCGTTCGCCTTCTTGCTCCCACTTACTTTGTGTAGCGGTTAGCACATGTTCTCTGTTGACTGTGCTATTTGTGAGTTCGCCTTCTGAAGACAACATAGATTTTATTACTTGGTATTTTCTTATATAGTATTTTCCTTCTAGTTTAGTAGGTAGTTAATAAAGATACTTTGTTGGATTGTTAAAAATTCAATTATCTATTACATAAGTAGACGTAAGTAGCAGATAAATTTTCGATGAAGGATTAGGGAAAATACTGAGATGGGGCATAGGAGTGAGGAGTTAAGAGTTAAGAGTTAAGAATTATTCTCCTTGTCTTCCTTGTCTACCTCATCTTCCCACCTCCCCATGCTCGCTTACTCCTGAGTTCTTAAAGCTTGGGCTGCAAGATAGACTTTTGTCCATTCGCCTAGCACTTGGTGAGTTTTGAGTTTTAATTGTTGGGCTATCTCTTCTATTGATTTACCTGTTCTACGTAAATCTAGGATCTGCCGCGCCAAAGGAGTGAGTTTTTCATGAAGTTGCTGCCATTGGCTTTGTGTTAGACCGAAGTTGTGTTCTTCCAAGGAAATTGAGAGCCAACTATCTACGAGTTCTGGTTTACCTTTGAGGGCAAAGACGCGCACAGCGTGGTAACTAATTTTTTCTCGCAGTCGGTATACTTCTCTAATTGGTTTATTGAGTTTTTTGGCAATTTCTTCTTGTGATTTACCTTGGAGATACAATCGTAGCCACTCTACTGCTTCTGTTCCCAGGTTTTCTTGTAAATAATTTTCAAATTCTCTTTGTACAGACTGCCGTAGTGCTTGTTGTTCTTCTTGTTGTTGTGTTTCTTGATATTCTGCGATCGCTTGACTATCCACTAAGTTAACTCGATTGTCGCTGTCGTCTGTGAGGACTTCTTCTGAGACTAATCTAACTAAATCGCGGCTTGGGACTTGGGTTAAGCCGCCACGCTGAGTACGACGCAAGTAATTTACAAAACGGTAAGCTAAAAGGGGTTGATTGCGTACTGGACGCAAACAATATTCTTCTACGCTGGCAAACAGCAAAGCATCGGCTAATCGGCGATCGCTTGTATATTTGGCAATGTCAACCATTTGCTGTTGCATGTAGGTGTCATTTTGCAGTAATTCTTGTAGTACTTCTTGCAATACATCTACTACACTACGCTGGCGATCGCGGCTAAGAGCTACCCAAGTCTGAATTTTATTTCGTAATGTTGCCAAGCTCCCCAGTCGCGTTATCAAGTTACGATAGGCACGTTCTCGCCCTAACCCTAAGTAGCGTTGACGTAAAATTCTCCAGCGATACTCCATTGCTTGCTTGGCGATCTCAAGTTCTTTCGGGTTAAACATATCAAACCGTTTTGAGTCAGATCCCAAGAGCCAGAGAGTAATACTTTGTCTTGTAGCTTCACTTTGTTCTGGACATTCTACAGTCAAACGCCTTTGCCAATCCAAAGCCAGTTTTTCCAAATCCTTTGTCATAGCGAGATTGCGCTCCTCGAAACTCAATTTTGAAGTTTGCATCACAACCCCCATTCATCCCATCTAACCTAATTGTTTAACTGGCAATTGCCCCGGATTTCATGAGTTTCATGAAAACGTTTCAGTGATTCCACTTTTATTACGTCTAAATTCACTAACTTTATGCAGAAATTTCTCTAATTATGTTTTCCTTCGATATTCAAAGTGCCCTAATCCAATGTCTATGAGGGATTTCCGTCAATTCTATTAATTTAAACTTTTTGTTAAGTTATGTTTTTTAACTAACAACAAAAATGTATTTAGAGTAGTGAGGATAATACATCATTACATAAAGATGGGTTGGGGAAATTTGAATTTCAGGAACCCAATTGAGGAACGAATATAATTTAACTCAAGATTAGACGTAATTTCACCCGTATAAGTTTCAACTCTCGCCAATATTTTACGTAGTTAAATACTTGGTTTTACTGGAAACCATAAATATAGTTTCACTAAGTGTATACATGGGAATTAGCAATCAATAATAATTTTGACTTTACGAATACATATATCAAGCTAATTGATGCTTAATAAGATAGCGATCGCCAAGATTGATACTGCAATGGAAAAATACAGGATATTGACTGAATTTTATCAGGGTAAATTGGTAAACAAAACAGGTTTTATTCCATAGTATTAAAGTTATTTTGTGTACCCGAAAACCCCACCCCGCCAAAGCTACGCTTTGTCTCCCCTCCCCGCAGGCGGGGAGGGGATTAAGGGGTGGGGT
>NZ_JACKZU010000205.1:0-14318 GCF_014222165.1 Nostoc sp. 2RC | reverse complement strand
CACTTCCTGCTTGCCCAATCCCCAATGCCCAATGCCAAAATCTAAAATCTAAAATCTAAAATCCAAAATCTAAAATCCAAAATCCTATGAGATCTCCTTTAACTGTAAATGCTGCTCAAGCACGTCAGACAAAAGAGCGATTTGCTCAACCTGAGGAACAACTCTCCTATGAATTAGGAAAGGCTGTACAGGAATTACCACCTCTGTACACAAGGTTATTGGCAGGAACGATTAGTTTTATAGTATTTGGGGCTATTGGCTGGGCGTACTTCTCTCAAATTGATGAAGTTGCAACAGCACCAGGGGAATTAATTGCTTCTACACAGGTAAGACCGGTGACATCCTTGGGTGGAGGGTCAATTGTGGCTGTGAAGGTGCAAGATGGCGATCGCGTTACTAAAGGTCAGGTTCTGGTGCAAAAAGATCCAGACTTACAGAAAACCGATGTTTCCCGGTTAGCTAAATCTACGAGATTGATTCAGGATGATTTGCAACGTTTGGATGCAGAACGTACTGGAGGTAAAGTCGCTGGTACGAAATTGCAAGATGAACTTTTAAGTTCTCGTTTGCAAGATTTTCAAGCGCGCCAAGCCGGGGCTGAAGCGGAAGCAAATCGCCAAGCAGCACTCATCAATCAAGCTAAAGTCCGGTTGACTAGATTGCAAGACAATTTAGTGGCTGCGAAAACTAGCGTTACCAATGCCAAAACCAACCTTGTTAACGCCCAAAGCATCCGTACCAAAATAGAGGATAATTTGGCGATCGCCGAAGAAAGAGAGAAAAGTCTACGCACCTTAATAACTCCCGGTGCTGTACCAAGAGTTGATTACCTAGAAGCCCAAGAAAGATTAACTCGTGCAAAGACGGAAATCACCAGGGCACAAGATGAAGTCACCAACGCCCAGAATAGAATCATAGAGGCTGAAGATAAAGTCACATCTTTAGAAAAAGATATTGCTGCCCAAGCCCAAGAAATTCGCCAAGCTGAAGAAGCTTACAAAGCTGCAAAAAATCAAGCCCAGCGCGTAGCATCAGAACGCCAAAGTGAAATTTTGACCCAGCTAAACAAGCGTAAAGAAGAACTCACCACCGTTCAAGGTCAATTAGAGCAGGCGAGAAAGCAACAAGCTTTGGAAACCATCGACGCCCCCGTTAGTGGCACGATTTACAGAGTCAAAGCCACCAAGGGCCCAGTACAACCCGGTGAAGAATTGCTGTCAATCTTGCCAGAAGGTGAAGAAATGCTCCTAGAGGTGAAAGTTCTCAACCGCGATATTGGGTTTATTCGTCAAGGAATGAGAGCCAAAGTCAAAATGGCAACTTTCCCCTTCCAGGAATTTGGCACAGTGGAGGGCGAAGTCGTCCAAGTCAGTCCCAATGCAATAGTTGATAAAGAATTGGGCTTAGTTTTTCCCACAAGAATTAAGCTCAGTAAACACTCAGTTAACGTCCGGGGTCAAGAAGTGGAATTTACACCAGGGATGGCTGCCACAGGTGAAATAGTAACTCGTAAAAAATCAATTTTGACCTTCATTACTGAACCTGTAACTCGACGATTCAGCGAGGCATTTTCAGTCAGGTAAGTTTGTAGGTGTTGCAGAACATTACTAACTTAGCAATTCATGTGTTCCAAAGATTTTTGGAAATGGTATGACACCCCTCATTGAAGGATTTTTCGTCATTCCACCCGATGTAGAGACGTAGCAATGCTACGTCTCTACTCGACTGAAATCGGATTGCTATATAATTTTCAAGCAAAACCTAAGAATTTTCTAATCTGTTCTAATTGTTCAAATTGTTTTTGCATTTGTTCTATGAGTTTAGGAAAATCAATATTCTTGCCATCTTGATTATTTTCTTGGCTATGAATATTAACGTTGCTGAAGATGGGATTGTAGTTGTTTACATATCCATCCCAAAATTGTGGATTAATTAATTCATTATTATCTTCAGATGGTGTGAAATATTTGGTTGTTTCTGTAATTACGCCATCACTCACAGAATTAATATCGAAATTATTCCAATTAGAGATATTTTCTGGTGTGAGATATTGGGTTGTTTCTGTAATGATGCCATCGCTCACAGAATTAATACTAAAATTATCGAAATTAGAGATGGTTTCTGGAATCGCATATTTTGTTGTTTCTGTAAATTTCTGATTGATGGTAGAACCAAAATCAGAATTATTAAAACTAGAGATAGTCTGGGATGATAGATATTCTGTTGTTTGTTTGATTGTCTGACTGAGTAGAGAATTCACATCAAAAATATTTAACCTATAGGTTGTACTTGGCGTACTATCTCCTGAGGTTTCTGCAACAATTTGACGTACTTGAGCATCAGTCAAGTTGGGGTTAGCGCTCAGCATCAAAGCAACTACGCCAGCAACGTGAGGAGCAGCCATAGAAGTGCCGCTATAAACGGCATACTGGTTATTGGGAACTGTGGAATAGACCCTAACTCCTGGGGCTGTGACGTAGCTAATTTCGCTGGTTCCAGAACGGTCGGAAAAGTCAGCAATGTTATTGTTTCTATCTACTGCTCCAACGGCAATTCCGGACTTATATGCATAACGAGCAGGATAATCTGGTGATGATTCGCCATCGTTACCAGCGGCCATAACCACAATTACTCCTTTGCTGCTGGCATAATCAATGGCTGACTCTAAAGTGCGATTAGAATATTTGCCTCCTAAGCTGAGATTAATGACATCGGCTCCATTATCCACAGCATAGCGAACGCCTTGAGCTATGGAATTATAAGAACCAGAGCCAGAGTCATTCAAAACTTTCACAGGCATGATTTTGGCATTATAGGCAATGCCAGTGACACCATAGTTATTATTTTCCCCTGCGATCGTGCCAGAAACATGAGTCCCATGACCGTTTCCGTCTAAAGTGTTGTTGTTATTACCGGAGAAGTTCCAGCCATAATTATCATCAACATAACCATTACCATCATCATCTATGCCGTTATCAGCAATTTCGTTGGCATTAGTCCAGATATTGTTTCTCAAATCCTCGTGGTTGCGGTCAACTCCAGTGTCTATAACAGCAACAACAACACCTTGACCTGTGTATCCTTGTGCCCAAACTTCTGGAGCTTTCACAAGGTCTGCTCCCCAATTATTACCACCAACATCGGGAACATCAGCAAAGGTATTTTGACCAGTAACTCTAGCTACTGCTGCTGCTGCATTAATTAAGCCATAACCGATAGTGGAATTATAAGTTCCAGTACTAGTTGCAGTATTTTTAGTACGAATTTTTGAGGTATTTTTATTTAGCTGTTGTACATCAGCATCAGTTGAATTATAGCTACTATGACCACTGAAATTCAGACTGTAATTATCTCTAGTATTAAAGGTATCCAATGAGGAAATTGAATTGGTGTTTAACGCTTTATGAGAAAATAAATTGTTACTAACATCAGTATTTAACATGAGTATTTATTCTCAATAATAGCAATAGTTTTTGACAGTCTGAAGCATTAAAATCTTTGAAAAAAGATTCTATCTATGAAGAAGCTCTATTGTCAATAATTACTATGTAATTTCTAAAAAAAATGCTAATTCAACTACAAAAAAGTATTGAGCAAATATATTCAAAAAAATTAAATTTATATCATATAGTCATAGTATTTTGATACTTGCAAGCAACAGTTATAAAAAGGTGTCGAGAAAACCCATTTTTTCTAGGAATGGGATAAAAGACACACCGACACCGTTGACAGTTAACAGTCATCAGTCAACAGTCAACATTCTCCCCTCTTATAAAAATGTGTCGGGAAAACCTATATCCCAACTCAACCTTGTATTTAAGCTCCAGGTTTAAAATAATCAAAAAGGCGATCGCCTGAGTCAGCACGAATTAATGCTACAACTACATCTGGGAGGGCAGCTAAACTCGGATAAACTAAATAACGCGGTTCCCAATGGGGGCGGAATTTTTCTTTGTAGGCGTGTAATCCTTGAAAATTGTAGAAGCGATTTAAATGCTCATAAAGATAATGTAATACTTTCTCTAAACGGCGTGATTCTGGATTATCTCCAACTCCAGCCAAAGCAGAAAGACCAAAATTAAAGGTATCGTAACCATTTTCTTTAAAATGCTGGAGCAGAGAAATAAATAAAAAGTCCATGATTCCATGTTCAATGGACGAACGGTGTCGCATCAAATCGATAGTTGCTTCGTTGAGTTGATACTCTGGGATAATATTAGCAAAAGCGCCGATTTGACCTTCGGGACTATACACCACAGCAATTTCACATGCCCGCAAATATGCTTCATCAAACCAACCTAAAGAAAAGTGTTTTTCTGAACCTTGTACAATCTTTAGCCACTCATCACTCACAGGTTTGAGTAACTGTAATAAATCATTATCAATTGGTGGTTGATAAAAGTTAATTCGGTATCCTAATTTTGTTAAACGATTAATTGAAGGTCTAAAATTTTTACCAGCTTTACCTTGTAATGTAAAACTTTTTAAATCAACGATCGCTTCTTCTCCAATCTTGAGTACTTGAAATCCCAATGATTTGTAAAGTTCAACATCATTGGGCAAAGTTTGATAAAAAGTAGGATACCAATCATTGCGCTGACAAAACAACTGGAAAGCAACAATCGTCTCTTTGCGGTCTTCAACCGGGCCTATGGGATCTCCCAAAGCGATAGCACCTCGTCCTTTGGGCACATAAGCAATTACACTTTTACCAGAGGGACTAAAATAATAACTTTTATCATTTAATAATGTCAAAGCTGCTAAAGAAGAACATCCATATTCTTGGACAATTTCTTTAGCTTTTTGTTTTTCATTTGCAGTTGCTAAATTCCGCCAAAACACAGGTTGCAACAGCATAAACACGGCGTATGTAATAGTAACTGCTGCAATAACATAGATAGAATTAGCAAAAAATTCTCCAAATCTACTTTTTGGTTCCAGTCCCAAATTATCTTCAGTAAAAAACATCGCCAAAGTCTGAAGTACAGCTTCGCGCCAATTAAAATTTTCCGAAAACTTGCCGTCTAATAAATAAAATCCAATAGTTCCGTATGCCAAGGTAAATAACAAAGCACCGATAAGTACTCTAACTCCCTGTGCAATGGAAGGACGGTCTGATTGCGCTGTAAAAATATGGCGCATCAGAATTAATTGCACTAATAAAACTCCAGACAGCAGACTTTCTTCATAGTCCAATCCCTTGAGCAAGTGACTGATAACAGAAATTATTAATAGACCAATAGTAAGTAACCAAGCTATTTTTTTGCGGCGTACTAAATTAGTAGCAAGTGTCAGTAAAACAAACCCAGTTAGCGCTGCAAAAATATGACCACTTGCACGAATTTCAAAGGGTAAAAATTCCTTTAACCAGTGATTCCTCCCATACAAATTAGGTGTTACCGCTGATAACAAATTTACTACTCCAACTAAACCTGTAAGAAAAGCTGCACTCCAAAGGAGAATCTGAGTTTTTAAGTGATTAGTCATTAATTTATAAATAATAAATATATCTGCATAAATCTTAACTCTGTTAATTAAAATAATCAATCTAAAATCCTTAAGCAAAATACCACTTTTTTTAATAAAACTCTGCGTTCCTCTGCGATACTTTGCGTTTAAAAATAAAATCAAACACTCAAAATTCTCCCAAACCCTTATTCCTATACCCTGATTTTCAAAATAATTATCTATAGCAATTTACTTAACTCTTTGAAACTGTTCGCCCACATAAGAAAGAGAATCTTTCAGATGTTTGTGAAAGTAATTCCAACCAATATTGGAACCAGATAAACCATGACCTCCAGGAAAAGCATAAAATACATGAACAATTCCCAGTTGAGTTAAGATTTCATGGAAAGCTTTAGTAGAAGCTAGTAAATTACTATCATTCACCCCTGCATCTAGGTAAACACGCAATTGCTTTCTATCTTCAGGTGATAGCTGTTGCACAATTTGTTGAGGACTATTTTGCGAACCGCTGCTATCAGTAAAGTAACCGCTATGGCTAAATAAAATATGGAAGTTATTGAGATAGCGTAACCCGATATTAAAAGCTCCCCATCCCCCAGAAGATATACCTCCCAACGCCCAATATTGTGGTTCTTCTAAAGTGCGATAACGTGATTTAACAACTTGTACTAATTCCGAACCAATTAAAGTTCCAATTTTGCCATTTGGCCCGTCAAAATAATCAGGATCGTACAACGGACTAGAACCGCGATTATCGTTACCATCAGGTGTAATTACAATGGATGGCGGTAATTTTTTAGTTTTATAAAGTTCGTATAACACATCTAAAATCGCATATTTATCAGCAAAAGCGCGAGCATCATCATGTCCTCCATGTAGTAAGAATATCACGGGGTAGCGTTTTTGCTGATTTTTGTAATAGCCAGGAGGTAAAATTAGGCCATAGTTGCGGATAGTACCCATTGCTTGGGAATTGAAGTTTACTAACTGAAACTTTAAGCCAGTATTTGCTTCTTCTTGGGGCGCGTCTAGTTGTGGCGCACCTAAGATAAATACATAATAATAAGCAGCAGTGGTGAGGAGTGCGATCGCTCCTACAAAACTAACGAAAAATTTAGAAATCTTCATATACTTTCAGTGAAAAAAATTCACCTCTATTACAATTTAATATATTGAATTCGGTGAATTTTTTCAACACGATTTTTTCCTCATATTTTATCCATAAAGCTTGTGCTAAAATTCTCTTATTTGACATTATTTTTGAGCATCAAAATTTTGATTTTCTGCTTGATGTGCTATCTCTGATAATTTGAATTGTTCGCCAACAAATGTTAAAGAATCGGCTAAATGTTCTCGCCAATATTGCCAAGTATGACCGCCAGGAAACTCACGAAATAAATGGTAAATTTTTAGTCCTTGGAGTACTTGACTGAATTTCTTACCTTCTTGAATTTCTTCGGTATCCGATTTACCAGTATCGAAGTAGATTCTCAATCGTTTTTGGTCTGGTAGTGGAATAGTTTTGATATAAATTATTGGGCTATTTGTCGGGCCAGTTTTATCCTGAAAATAACCACTATGACTAAATAAAATCGAGAAATGATTGACGTTATGTAATCCTACATTAACAGCACCCCAACCACCAGAAGATAAACCACCTATAGCCCAAAAATCTGGATTTTTTAGTGTACGATAACGGCTTTGCACAACTTTTACTAATTCATCTCCCAAAGCTGTGGAAACTTTACCGTTTGGGCCATCAATATATTCAGGGTCTCGGTAGGGACTAGAGCCGCGTTTATCGTTACCATCTGGTGTAATAATTATGCTTGGTGGCAACTTACCTGTAA
This sequence comes from Nostoc sp. 2RC, assembly GCF_014222165.1. Classification (NCBI taxonomy): domain Bacteria; kingdom Bacillati; phylum Cyanobacteriota; class Cyanophyceae; order Nostocales; family Nostocaceae; genus Nostoc; species Nostoc sp. 2RC. The sequence goes on along the minus strand of NZ_JACKZU010000205.1, from coordinate 6,999 downwards.
TATAAAGTTGTTTGAGAGTTTTAAGAGCTTGTCCCTTATTTTCCACAAACCAATCTGTAGGATGACCGTGTCCACCGTGGAGAAGAAAAATTACAGGATAGCTGCGTTTTGGGTTTTGTTCGTAGTCAGGGGGTAAAGAAACGCCGTAGGTACGACTTCCACCCATAACTTCACTGTTGTAAGTTTCAATTTTATAGCTGAGGGTAGTAGCCAAATCTCCATTGTGAGGCTGGGATGGAGAAGGGGGAGGTGTTATTTGTAAATTTTGCTGTTGCGATGGTTTGGCGACGACACTTTGAGATAAATTACAGCTAACTAAAGTTAAAACTGAAAGTAGCAAGAACATTTTCGATTTTTCGTAGTTCATCTTTCAAAGACATTGGACATTTCGTGCTAGCAATCAAGAGTTTACGCAAGTAATTTGTCAATGTTGTGTCAACAAGATGGAAACTATACGACTAATTGTCAGTTAAAAATCAAAAGTTAGGATAAGTTTCTTGAGGATGTCTAAGCTGCAAATTAATTTCAGTTCTTTATTTGGTTTGTTGCTGTTGGTACTTTCTTTGTGGGCGATCGCTCGTGAATTACACGAGTATAATTATCGTGATATCCTCAACTCTTTAGCAGCAATTCCTAAAAGTCGCTTAAGTTTAGCAATTTGGTTAACGGCTTTGGGCTATTTAGTCATGATTGGCTATGATGTTTTAGGTTTTAAGTATATTAATTGTTCCCTTAGCTGGAGTAAAATTGCTTTTACTAACTTTATTAGCTCTACATTTAGCAATACCATAGGTTTGGCCTTATTGACTGGCAGTGCTATCCGTTATCGATTTTATGCTAATTGGGGAATCTCAGCAGTGGCGATCGCTCAAATTATTGCTTTTGCCAACTTCACTTTTTGGCTGGGAATGTTTGCTACTGCTGGATTAATATTTATTACTGATTCTTTACCAATTCCGACACAATTACATTTGCCTTTTACAACAGTACGTCCCATCGGGATAATTTTTTTATTATTAATTGCCATCTACTTGTTAGGAAGTATTTTTATTAAACAATCATTAATTATTCGTCAACACGAATTTCGGTTTCCTTCCTTGCCAATATCTTTGGCTCAAATTGCAGTTTCTAGTCTCGATTGGATTTTAGCTGCCGCAGTTCTTTATGCAGTATTTCCTAGTAATATACATTTGTCTTATATAAACTTTCTAGCCATTTATTTACTAGCGATGTTTGCAGGTGTAGTTAGTAATATTCCTGGGGGTTTGGGTGTCTTTGAAACTATAATATTATTGTTTTTATCATCGAAAATTTCAGCAGCAACGATTCTAGGTTCCTTACTAGCTTATCGTGGAGTATATTACTTTTTTCCCTTGCTACTTGCAGCAGGTTTGCTGGGAATATATGAAATTAAATTTAGAACCCGAATTCATAAAAAAACTCAGTAAATAAGCTAGAACACTTTTATGTTTTTGTACTGTCTTGGAGACGCTACGCGAATAACTTCTGCCTTTCTTGTGAAAGCAAAAAAATATGATTTACAAAACACTTGTAAAATCAATCATTGTTTGCCGATAAGCATCAGGTAAACCGACATCAAAACACTTACCTTTAACAACATATCCCGTCATTCCTTCTTGCTGGCGCAATCTTTCCAAACACGATGTTAATTGAAATTCGCCTCTTTCTCTAAAATTTTGGTTAATGTGTTCTGCTAAAAAATCAAAAATCTTCGGTGTCAGTAAATATAAACCAAACATACATAAAAATTCGTTTTCTGGCATACCTCCGACATGCAAATGACTTTGTGCATATTCAATCGGAGGTTTTTCATACAATTGCGTCACCTTGAGAATTGAGTTAGACTCTTCTTGCCAAACTCCTGTGACACACCCTGCCTTATAAAGCATTTCACCTGACATTACACTTAAACTGACAACACTTTGATTAACTTGTTTGTAAACATCTAAAACTTGGCTAGCACAAGATTTTTCCGAATTAGATGTATAAATATGGTCGCCCAACATTAACAAAAATGGTTCATTTTGCACCCAATTTTTAGCACAAAATACCGCATGACCGTAACCTAATTGTTCCTCTTGAAACAAGAGAGTAATTTTGCTGCCTAAATCTTGTAAATACCGACTATATTCTTGATTTTGCGGTGAAAGTTTGGCAAAAAGTTCTTTCTTTGGTGGTTTTTTGAATAAATTTTCAAATATTTCTTTATCGTCTGGCTGTATCACTATTCCCACTTCGGTAATTCCAGCACTAATAGCTTCTTCAATAATTGCCAAAATCACAGGTTTTGCCCTACCATCTCCATCGATAATGGGGAAGAGTTCTTTTTTCACAACTTTCGTAGCCGGAAACAAACGAGTACCAAAACCAGCCACCGGGATTATAGCTTTTTTAACTCGATTTTTTTGCATAAATTAAGAGAATGGGGAGATGGGGGAATGGGGAGACAAGGGAGACAAGGAGAATAAATCCTGACTTTCCAGTCAACAGTCAACAGTCATCAGTCAACACTCTTACACATCTTTCCTCACCCCAATTTTTCAAACAACTCTGCTAAAACTACATTAGAAAACAAAAATCCTTGGGGATCGGTGAAACGCAATCTTCCTTCTACGATTTCCACCCAACCTTTATCAAAATACGATGGCAAATATCGACAAATTTCTTCTACCTTCTGTTGTCCAAATGCTGCTAAATCTACACCCTCCGCTAAACGCAACCCCAACATCAACGTTTCTAACAATACTTCCTTTGGGGGGGTGATTTCACAATCAATGGCAGCACCAGCTTGCACCCATTGATGATATTCTTTAGTCTTACGGGGACGAGTGAAGCGTTTTCCCTGAATATAACTCGCCGCACCCATGCCAAAACCATAATAGGGGCGGTTTTCCCAATACACTCGATTATGCCGACATTGATGACCAGGCTGGGCATAATTGGAAATTTCATAATGTTGATAACCTGCGTCAGTCAAAATCTGCTGCGCCATTTCATACATTTTGACTGTAGTTTCATCCGTGGGTAAAGGACTTTCGCCTGGTTTGTAGTAACGACCAAAGGCTGTACCTGGTTCGATGGTAAGATCGTAAACAGATATGTGAGTTGGTGAAACTGACACGGCTTTATTTAAGGAATCCTGCCATCGCTCCAAAGACTGATGCGGCAATCCAGAGATTAAGTCTAAGCTAAATTCGGGAATCTCCACTTGGTGGATTAAATCTATAGCTGCAAAAATATCATCGACCGAGTGCGATCGCCCTGCAACTTGCAATAATTCTTGACTAAAAGCTTGTACCCCTAAACTAACGCGGTTGACGCCTGCACTACGATAACCTGCTAAGTGTTCTAAATCAAAGGTTGCTGGGTCTATTTCCATTGAAATTTCTACCCCAGACGCTATACCAAAACGCTGTTCTAAGTGTGTGAGTACATGTTCTAACTGGTTGATTGATAGCAGCGAAGGAGTACCGCCACCAAAAAAAATTGTCTTTAGGGGTTGACCAAATGCTGGTGTGATGGCAATTTCTTGACATAGTACCTCAACATATTGGGAGATAGTACCAGATGTTTCGCCCCGCAAGCGATCGCCGACAACAGACACCGCAAAATCACAATAAAAACACCGCCGTCTGCAAAAGGGAATGTGTACATAAGCAGAACTCACAATTTCAGAAACATCAAATTTTTGACTCATTTTAGGAAAAAATATAAGTTAGTCCAATTGCGAATTAGCAATCATAAAAATGATTAGTTTTTTTACAATTTTTTGTCGTTTTACAACGAAACAATGAAAAATATGAAGATAAAAGCCTTTGGTTATAATAATTGCAGATATTGTTTGCCTAAACCCTTAGTGTAAGTCAATATTGATTAGTCTATATTACCGATGAAATAAAAAATACTTAAGTTTATCGGTTAACACAGTTGTAGGAATACAAGATAACCATGCTTGACGCAATTATCATTTTTTCATTCATCCTGGCAGCATCGGGTATAGGGTTCTACAGCATCGAACTGCTACCTAATGGCACCTTAGACAAGGTGACAAATATAGAAGCTTTGCGTTTAATTATCGCCGTTTTTGCCGCTATTATTGGTGGTGCCATCGGCTTGAGTTTCCAGACTACATATCGTCGCCTAGAGGCACAGGTCAAAGAAATGCCTCTGGAAGTGATCTTAACTCGTGCCATTGGTTTAGTGATTGGGCTATTGCTAGCCAACCTCATGCTAGCACCGTTATTTTTGTTACCTATCCCCGCAGATTTCGGATTTATTAAGCCACTGGTGGCAGTTGTCGGTAGTATTATCCTGGCGGTTACTGGCATGAATTTGGCAGACACCCACGGACGCGGTTTGTTGCGGTTCATTAATCCCAACACCGTCGAATCCCTGGTTGTGGAAGGGACACTAAAACCCGCCAACACTAAAGTTTTAGACACTAGTTGCATCATCGATGGTCGCATTGAAGCTTTACTAGAAACAGGGTTTTTGGAAGGACAAATAATCGTACCGCAATTTGTTTTGCAAGAACTCCAACAAGTAGCCGATGCTAGCAAAGACCAAAAACGAGTGCGGGGAAGGCGAGGACTAGAAATTCTCAACCGCATCAAAGAAGCTTACCCCGATCGCATCCTCATCAACCCAGTTGATTACGAAGATATTCCCACAGTTGATGCCAAATTAGTCCGTTTTGCCCAAGAAATCAGCGGTACACTGCTAACCAATGACTACAACTTATCTAAAGTTGCTAGCGTTCAAAAAGTACCTGTTTTAAATGTCAATGATTTAGTGAACGCCGTCCGTCCCAGTTATTTACCAGGGGATTACCTGGATTTGAAAATTCTCAAAGAAGGCAAAGAACCCAGCCAAGGTATTGGTTACCTAGATGACGGCACAATGGTAGTAGTTGAAGAAGGTAGCAGTTATGTAGGTGGCGAACTGCGAGTAGTAGTCACCAGTGCTTTACAAACAACAGCCGGACGGATGATTTTTGCCAAACCCCAAGCTTCAGCATTGGCATAAAACAAATGTTCGATGTAATCATAATTACATTATATGTGACACAGCGATCGGTGTAGTTTGACTGCACCGATTATTTATTATGTGTAATAAATGTAGTAGCAATGCTACGTCTCTAGGTTTTGGGTAACGCAGAATAATTTCATCCTTATGGCAATCCTAAATCATTTGTGAAAAATATTGGTGTTGACTGTTGACTGACTTGAAAGTGGCGAGTAGGAAATGGCAAAAGACCACTTTCATATTTGACTATGAAACTTGCTTCATCTTCACTGCCTTTCTTTGTAAGTTAAAAATTATCAAATCTATGCTGAAAATTCTACCGAAACAAACTGTCTCCATGTACACCCGCGATGGTGTTCGCCTGGATGCAGACATCTATCGCCCGGATGCTGATGGTGAATTTCCAGTATTATTAATGCGACAACCCTATGGTAGAGCGATCGCGTCTACTGTTGTCTATGCCCATCCTAGTTGGTATGCAGCCCACGGTTACATCGTCGCCATTCAAGATGTCCGGGGACGCGGTACTTCCCAAGGGGAATTTAAATTATTTGCCCACGAAATATTAGATGGCGAAGATACAGTAAACTGGGCAGCAAATTTACCTGGTAGTAATGGCAGAGTTGGTATGTATGGTTTTTCCTATCAAGGAATGACTCAGCTATATGCCGCAGTTAATCAACCAAAAGCTTTGGTAACAATTTGCCCCGCCATGATTGGCTATGATTTATATAGCGATTGGGCTTATGAAGGAGGCGCATTTTGTTTACAAACTAACCTGGCTTGGGCAATTCAATTAGCTACAGAAACCGCCCGGTTGCAAAGAAATAAAACAGCCTATCAAGCCTTATTTGCCGCTTCTCGGAATTTACCTTTAACTAATCCAGAAATTCTCCAACAACTCGCCCCAGAATCCTTTTATCATCAGTGGCTGGCACATTCCCAACCAGATGAATATTGGGAAAAACTTTCACCCAAACATTACTTGCAAACTGTTGATTTGCCGATGTTTCACATCGGCGGATGGTTTGATACTTATCTACGCGGCACTCTACATCTATATCAAGATATGGCAGCCCGTAGCACTAAACCCCAACATTTATTGGTGGGGGCTTGGGCACATTTACCTTGGGGTCGTAAAGTCGGCGAAATTGACTTTGGTGTTAAAGCCGCAAGCCCTGTGGATAAAATGCAAATTCGCTGGTTTGACCAATTTCTCAAAGATAAAAATACAAGTTTATTGCACGAGTCCCCCGTTTGTTTATTCGAGATGGGAACTAATATTTGGCGCACTTTCCCCAAATTCCCCACACCAAAACACAAATCCTACTTTTTGTCAACAACAGGACTAGCCAGCATCCGCCAAGACTCCGGAACCCTTTCTGATGACCAATGCCCCATACCCCATGTCCCTGACGTATTAGTCCACGATCCTTGGCGTCCAGTTCCAGCCTTAGGAGGTCATGCCGGAATTCCTGCGGGTATATTTGAGCGATCGCATCTTGATTGTCGTTCTGATGTCTTAACTTATACTAGCGAACCACTAGAAAAAGATTTACATTTAGCAGGGGATGTGGTAGCCGAAATCTACTGTACCGCCGACCAAGCAAGTTATGATTTGTCTGCTGTTTTATCAGAAGTACATCCTGATGGAAAAGTATACAATTTAACTCAAGGATATGTACATTGTCGAAATGTGAACCCCTCTACAAAAATTCAGCTACAAGGGACTTGTGCCCGAATTGCCAAAGGAAACGCCCTGCGTCTGAGTTTAAGCGCAGCCTGTTTTCCAGCCTACGCCATGAACTCAGGAAACGGTGCGATAACTACTAGCGATACTTTACCAGATGCCCAGACCATCGCGTTAACCGTGAATTGTGGAGGCGAGTTTAATTCTCATGTTTTACTACCTGTAGTTGCTTGAGGGAGATGGGGAGGTGGGGAGACGAGGGG
>NZ_JACKZU010000204.1:0-14362 GCF_014222165.1 Nostoc sp. 2RC | reverse complement strand
TGCCCAATGCCCAATGCCCAATGCCCTATTCCCTTTTTCCTGCTAGCGAACTATTGACTTCAGATAAATATATTGAGAAACTAATAGTTAGTTTTTCTAATTAATTAAGTGCATCGAAAGTTGTGACAATATATACGGGAAAAATAAACCGATCGCTATCTTCCAAGGAGCCAAAATCCCTAATTTTGGAAACTGAGGGACTGACGCGCCGTTTTGGTAAGTTTACTGCTGTTAATGACCTGAACATATCTGTAGAACAAGGTGAAATATTTGGGCTGCTGGGGCCGAACGGGGCGGGTAAAAGTACAGTAATCAAAATGCTAACAACATTACTGCCTATCAGTGAGGGGACTGCAATCTTAGCCGGCTATGATGTGACTCGTCAATCCGATCCTGTGAGACGTGCCATCGGCTATGTACCCCAAGCGTTGTCTGCTGATGGCAGTCTTACGGGTTATGAAAATCTGTTAATCTTTGCCAAGTTGTATGAAATACCGAAAAAAGGACGCGATGGCCGCATTTGGGAAATTCTAGAGTACATGGGTTTGCAAGATGCTGCTAAGCGCTTGGTACGCACCTATTCTGGTGGCATGATCCGCAAGTTGGAAATTGCTCAATCGATTTTGCATCAACCCCAAATTTTATTTTTGGATGAGCCGACTGTGGGACTAGACCCCATTGCCCGCACGCAAGTATGGGAACTTGTGCAACAACTCTGTACTGATTACCGCACAACTATATTTTTAACAACCCACTTTTTAGAAGAAGCAGATAATCTGTGCGATCGAGTGGTAATTATGCAACAAGGCGAAGTCGTGACCACAGGCGCACCGAGCGACTTAAAAGCTTCCTTGGGGAAAGCAAACGCAACCTTGGATGATGTCTTTATTCACTACACAGGCAACCAGTTAACATCAGGAGTCAACTACCGTGACACAGCGAGAACCAGACGCACAGCTCAGCGGTTGGGTTAAAGTACAACAGCCACAACCGACTCGCCGACGTAATTTCATCTCTGCAATTAGCGAGCTAGTTAGGAAAACTTTAGCGATCGCTGAATTGGAAGTACGCAAACTCCGCCACGATCCCACTGATTTAATCGTTCGAGCTGTGCAACCAAGCTTATGGTTGCTGATTTTTGGGCAAGTTTTCTCCCGCACTCGCGCTATTTCCACAGGGGACTTACCTTATTTGGATTTCATCTCTGCTGGGATTTTGGCTCAGAGTGTCCTGTTTGTGGCAATTTTTACTGGTGGGATGACGCTGATTTGGGAACGAGATTTAGGAATTGTGCATAAATTCTTAGCTAGTCCTACACCCCGTGTGGCGATGGTATTGGGTAAAGCCTTGGCCTGTGGGGTGCGATGCTTATCACAGGTGGTGGTGATTTACACACTAGCATTTTTATTAGGTGTGAAACTCAATCTCTATCCCCTACCGATTCTGCAAGTGCTACTATTGGTGATGCTGGGGGCGGCTTGCTTTTGTGTTTTTTCCTTAATTATTGGCTGTTTGGTAAAAACGCGAGAACGGATGACTGGTATTGGGCAATTATTAACGATGCCCTTATTTTTTGCTAGCAATGCCATCTATCCTATTTCCTTGATGCCCGAATGGTTAAAATTCATTTCCCATTTAAATCCTTTGACTTATGAGGTAGATGGCTTACGTGGCACGATGTTACTTAATGGCAATAGCATCTATGGCTTTGGTCTGGATTGTACAATTCTCTTGTTAACATTAATAATCTTAGCCATCATTGCTGGACGACTTTATCCACGGGTGGCAATGTAATCAGGAGAACAACAACCCCATGACCTTGGATAAACCGACTCAAGGTACAACTTCCGAACAATGTGCTGCCAGAGTAATGGAAACAGTTCCATTAATGATGCGGTTTATCCGAGCGGATATGCGTGCCCACAGTGCCGCTTTTTTATCTATACCCCAGTTGCGATCGCTAGCATTCATCAATCGCAATCCCGGTGCTTCCTTATCTGACCTGGCAGAACATTTGGGTGTCACCTCTGCCACAGCATCAGCGACCATAGAACGCCTAGTACAGCGCAACTTTGTCCAACGCAATGCCGATCCTCAAGAGCGGCGGCGAGTGCTGCTCAATCTCACTGAAGAAGGAAAACAGCAACTCAAACAATCCCAAGATCAAACTCGCGCTCATATTACCGAGTTGCTCCAAGGTCTGACAGAAGAACAAATTTCCAATATTGAAGAAGGCTTAGCTCTACTAAAAAATGTCTTCGAGCAAACAGAAATCAAATCGCCATAACCCTATTGTTGCACAGCACGACCCCTTTGCAGCCCTGAGGTTTCGGGACTACCGATTATTTACCATTGGACGCTTAGTGCTGTTCGTGGGGTCGCAAATGCAAACCGTAGCCATTGGCTGGGAACTTTATGAGCGTACTGCCTCGCCTCTGGTTTTAGGTGGTGTAGGATTAGCGCAAGTCTTACCGATGATTGCCCTCACCTTGATTGCTGGAGATGTGGCCGATCGCCGCGAACGCAAAGTCATCATGTTATTCTCAGTCATGTTACTAGCTCTGTGTTCTCTGGGTCTAGCAGTACTTTCCTATACACAAGGTGGAGTTTTTCTAATTTACGCCTGCTTGGTTTTAACAGGGGTTGCGAGGGCATTCCTCAAACCCGCCGGTGATGCGCTAATGTGGCAATTGATACCTGTCAGTGCTTTTACTAACGCTGCTACGTGGAATAGTAGTAGCTTTCAGTTGGCGTCAGTCATCGGCCCCGCCTTGGGAGGATTTGGAATTGCCCTGTTGGGGAGTGCCACGGGAGTATACATAGCAGCCGCTATTGCCGCTTTGTTGTGTTTCGTTTTAACACTGGCAATTACAGAGAAAAAAGGCATCCGTTCCAGCGAACCCATATCCCTCAAAGCCCTGGCCGCAGGTGCTAAATTTGTCTGGGAGAATCAGCTCATTTTGGCGGCAATTACATTGGATATGTTTGCTGTATTGTTGGGTGGTGCGATCGCATTACTACCCATCTTTGCCAAAGATATTTTACATGTCGGGCCAGTGGAGTTGGGATACCTGCAAGCAGCGAATTCCATCGGTGCTTTGACTATGGCCATTACCCTGGCATATTTACCACCACTCCGGAAAGCAGGCCCGGCTTTATTATGGTCTGTAGTTGGCTTTGGGGTTGTCACAATTATCTTTGGACTTTCTCGTTCGTTTTGGCTGTCTATGTTAATGTTGATACTTGCTGGGGCACTTGATAGTATCAGCGTTGTGATTCGCCATACACTAGTTCAAATCAGAACCCCAGATCGTTTACGTGGGCGGGTTGCTGCCATCAATAGCGTATTTATTAGTGCCTCAAATGAATTAGGAGGCTTTGAATCAGGCTTGACTGCTGCCTTATTTGGGCCGGTGATTTCAGTTGTTGGTGGTGGAATTGGCACGATTTTAGTAGTAATTGCTACAGCAATGATTTGGCCGGGAATTCGCAAGTTGGGGTCTTTGCAGGAGTACAAAGTATAGCCAGGGACTTTTTATCCCACTCTCATGTAAAAAAAGCTATGCCTTTCGCGTTAGAGGCATAGCCTTTTATCTATGAAACCAATTTAATATTAATTTAATCTTCATACCTGTAAATCAACAACATTGACGTACAAAGCTGTAAGCTATTTTTAAACACGTTAAGTCTGGTGATAAATAAAACTTACATAAATTGTAAGTTTTTTGAGTCCGATTTTTCAAATGTCTTTGACTCAAGCCCGATCTATTAGGGATTCCCATCCAGGAATTTGCTATGTAGAAGGCTATCATAGTCTGCTGCTTTGCAAAAAATAGAGTTTTTTGCCTTGTTTTTTATGCCTATCAAACAAGAAACTTACTCAAAGTAGCTAGCAATTTTTACAAACCCAATTTTTGCTTTTTTGTAACCAAAACCCAGTATGTCATTGACAAATACTATACATTTTAGAAACGTGCAAGGTGATTTATTCGGTGGTTTAACAGCTGCCATCGTTTCCTTGCCGTTAGCCCTAGCATTCGGTGTCGCCTCCGGTGCGGGGCCTGTAGCTGGTCTTTATGGCGCAGTTTGTGTAGGTTTTTTTGCAGCCTTATTTGGTGGGACACCAACCTTAATTTCTGAGCCAACCGGGCCGATGACTGTAGTTATGACTGCAATTGTCAGTTCCATGACCGCAGCTAATCCCGAAAACGGCTTAGCAATGGCATTTACCGTAGTTATGCTAGCGGGAATATTTCAAATTTTCTTTGGCATATTTAAGTTGGGTAAATATATTACCCTGATGCCTTACAGCGTAATTTCCGGCTTCATGTCTGGAATTGGGGTGATTCTAATTATTTTGCAAATTGCTCCTTTTGTCGGTCAACCAAATCCTAAAGGTGGCGTACTGGGGATGGTGCAAAATCTACCTCAGTTATTAACTAAAATTAATCCTGCGGAAACAGCTTTAGGCTTGTTGACACTGGCAATTATTTTTTTAATGCCATCCAAACTCAAGCGCTTTGCTCCTCCGCAATTGGTGGCATTAATTATCGGAACTATAGTTTCTCTAACCATCTTCGGCGGTACAGATATCAGACGAATTGGTGAAATTCCCGTTGGATTGCCCACATTGCAAATGCCAACTTTTACTCCCGGACAAATCACAGTCATGATTGTTGATGGGGCAATGTTGGGGATGTTGGGTTGTATTGATACTCTATTAACGGCGGTAATTGCAGACAGTTTGACTCGCACAGAACACAAATCTGATAAAGAATTGATTGGTCAAGGTATTGGTAATTTAATATCTGGTTTGTGTGGAGGGCTACCTGGTGCTGGTGCGACGATGGGAACTGTAGTGAATATCCAAACTGGTGCGACTACAGCTTTATCCGGTTTAACTCGCGCAGTGATTTTATTAGTTGTGGTTTTGTGGGCTGCGAGTGTCACTCAACCCATCCCAATGGCGGTGTTAGCTGGTATTGCGCTGAAAGTGGGGATTGACATTCTTGATTGGAGCTTTTTGAAACGCGCTCACAAGGTGTCTCTCAAAGGCACAATCATCATGTATGGTGTATTGTTCCTGACTGTATTTGTTGATTTGATTGTTGCTGTGGGCGTCGGAGTTTTCATTGCCAACATTTTAACAATCGATCGCCTTTCGGAATTACAGGCTCAGGAAGTGAAAACAATTAGCGATACTGATGATGCAATTGTCTTGAATGACGAAGAGAAAAAATTACTCGATCTAGCTAATGGACGTGTTCTGCTATTCTACCTGAGCGGGCCGATGATTTTTGGCGTATCGAAGGCGATCGCTCGCGAACACTCAGCAATGGCTGACTCTGATGTGTTGATTGTGGATTTGAGTGATGTCCCCATATTGGGTGTGACTGCTTCTTTGGCAATTGAAAATGCCATTAAGGACGCTAGCGAACAACGTCGTCATGTGTTAATTGTCGGTGCAGCAGGCAAAGTCAAACGACGTTTAGAAAAGTTTGGTATTTCGAGGTTTGTTCCACAGCATCACATGTTTACAGAGCGTGTAGAGGCACTTAAACAGGCGGTTGCTTTAGTTAATCCTCATGCTAGTTCTGCTGATAGTCCAGAAGTTAGTACCTATTAGTAATTCGTAATTCGTAATTCATAATTAAATGATGAATTACGAATTATAAATCGCTAATTACAGCAGATTTTCAGAAGCTCTGAATGCTGCTGCATTTTTACTCGCATAAAGAAGGAATCAATAACACAAGTAAAGACATGACTTTTTCCGAACCAATAGTTAATTCATTTACCTGGTTAAATATCCCTCATTTACTGGCTACAACCAAAGACGCGGAGTATGCTCCTATTGTTTTAACTGGAGTATTGCTAAGTTTAGTAGTCATTTATCTGGCTAGTAAAATTGGTGGCGAATTATCTAGAATGATGGACTTGCCTCCTGTATTAGGGGAATTAGTGGGCGGTGTAGTTGTTGGTGCTTCTGTTCTCCATTTGGTAGTATTTCCTGACAGTGGAGTAGCTGCTAATGACTCCATCATCATGACTATCCTGCAATTTATTAACAACCTCAGTCCTGATGCAGTCACATCAATATTTCAAACTCAGAGTGAAGTTGTATCTGTTCTCGCAGAATTAGGTGTCATTATTCTGTTGTTTGAAATTGGTCTAGAATCAGACTTAAAAGAATTACAAAAAGTCGGCTATCAAGCAACAATTGTTGCTTGCGTTGGTGTAGCCGTTCCCTTTGCCGCTGGCACAGCAGGACTGATTTGGTTATTTCATGCACCAGTAATTCCGGCGATTTTTGCAGGTGCAGCCCTGACAGCTACTAGTATTGGGATTACCTCTAAAGTTTTGTCAGAAATTGGGCAATTAAAATCTCGTGAAGGACAGATTATTGTAGGTGCGGCAGTCATTGACGATATCTTGGGTATCATCGTCTTGGCGGTGGTTGCTAGTCTGGCTAAAACTGGTGAAGTTGATATATTCAACGTCATTTATCTGATTGTCAGCGCTACTGTATTTCTCATTGGCTCAATTCTCCTGGGTAAATATTTCAATCAAAGTTTTGTTGCCATTGCTAATAAATTGCAAACACGAGGTAACTTAATTATCCCAGCCTTTATCTTTGCCTTTTTCATGGCTTTTTTAGGTAATGCCATTCATTTGGAAGCTATTTTGGGTGCATTTGCGGCTGGCTTAGTTTTGGATGAAACTGATAAACGCAAAGAATTAGATGAGCAGGTAAAACCGATTGCCGATATTTTAGTACCAGTTTTCTTTGTGACAGTTGGTGCAAAAGTTGATTTGGGTGTGCTTAATCCTTTAGTTCCAGGAAATCGAGAAGGATTAATAATTTCTACTTTTTTAATTGTGGTGGCGATTATTGGTAAAGTCGTCACAGGTTGGTCGATTTTTGGTCAAGCTGGAATTAATCGCTTAGCCGTCGGTATCGGAATGATTCCCCGTGGGGAAGTTGGGTTAGTGTTTGCCGGAATTGGTGCAGCTAGTGGTACCCTTGATAAACCATTGCAAGCTGCCATCGTAATTATGGTGATTTTGACGACCTTCTTAGCACCGCCTTTATTAAGGTTGGCATTTAAACAATCACCAAAAGAAAAAGAATCTTTAGAGGAAGCCAATTTAATCAGTTAGTACAGCAAGGCAAAAGGCAAAAAATAATCATAAATTTATCAGCTTTTTGCCTTTTGTCACCCCCTACTTGGATAGGACTAATCCAAAATTTCAAATCTAAAATTTTTAGGCAATTACCGTGTTAGAAGCTTGTATATTCGCCACAATATTGTGCGGATTTTTTGGTATTATCCTCAAAAAAAATCTTGTAATGAAAATCATCTCTATGGATGTCATGAGTACGGGGGTTATTGCCTATTACGTGCTGATTGCATCGCGAGATGGTTTCTTCACACCAATTATTTCAAACATCCAAAATCGTGCATATGCCGATCCGGTTCCCCAAGCCGTGATATTGACGGCCATTGTCATCGGATTTTCGATTCAGGCTTTAATGCTCGTCGGTGTCATGAAGTTAGCAGGGGATAACCCGACCTTGGAAACCGACGAGATCGAGAGAAATAATACACCATGAGTACGATTACAATCGTCTGGATTGCATTACCCTTTTTTTTCGGGTTCCTCATTTATCTACTTCCTAAACTTGACAAATACATCGCAATGTGTGTTTGTTTGGCTTCGGTGGCATACGGGTTGCAGTTATTTTTCAATCAGTCGTCACTAACACTAAAATTGCTGGATAATTTCGGCGTTATTTTAGCAATAGACCAAATAAGTGGCTACTTTATCTTGACTAATGCCTTGGTAACGGCGGCAGTCATCCTTTATTGTTGGCACAGCGATAAGACAGCTTTTTTTTACGCACAGACGATCATTTTACATGGCAGCGTCAACGCGGCGTTTGTCTGTGCAGATTTAATTAGTTTATACGTCGCCCTAGAAGTCAGCGGGATTGCGGCGTTTCTGTTGATTGCCTATCCCCGGAGCGATCGCTCGATTTGGGTGGGCTTACGCTATCTGTTTATCAGCAATGTGGCAATGCTGTTTTATCTGGTTGGCGCAGTGCTGGTTTACCAAGCAGATCATTCCTTTAGTTTTGCAGGTTTGCGAGTAGCACCCACCGAGGCACTTGCCCTAATTTTTTTGGGACTCTTGACAAAAGGAGGAATTTTTGTATCGGGATTATGGTTGCCATTGACTCACTCGGAATCAGAAACGCCAGTGTCGGCGATGCTGTCGGGAGTTGTGGTGAAAGCTGGCGTCTATCCATTAGTGCGCTGTGCCTTAATGGTAGATGAAATTGACCCGATGGTGAGAACCCTCGGAGTTTGCACCGCCCTTTTAGGGGTGTTTTATGCAGTGTTTGAAAAAGATACTAAGCGGATGCTGGCCTTTCACACGGTTTCCCAATTAGGCTTTATCTTGGCTGCACCAAAAGTTGGCGGATTTTATGCCCTCACCCACGGATTAGTCAAAGCTGTATTGTTTTTAATCGCGGGTGCTTTACCAAGTCGAAACTTCAAGGAACTGCAACATCAAGCGATCGCTACTCCAGTTTGGATTGCCCTAGTAATGGCCAGTTTCTCCATTTCCGGCTTTCCTTTGTTGTCTGGGTTTGGCGCGAAGGTGTTGACAACTAAAAATTTGCTACCTTGGCAAGCCATCGCTATGAATGTTGCAGCCCTGGGAACAGCAATATCCTTTGCCAAATTCATCTTTCTGCCCCGTGGAGGAAACGCCAATGTAAAACCTGGTTTCTGGGGAGCAGTTATTCTGTTAATCGGGGGTTTGGTTGTGGCTAATATTGTGTACTATGAGGCGTATACCTACGAGAATATCATCAAACCCCTGGCAACCATTGGCATTGGATGGTTAGCTTACTGGCTAATTTTTAAACGTTTAGCACTCAAACTACCGCGCGTGTTGGAGCAGTTTGACCATTTAATCGGCGTTATGAGTCTGATTTTAATTCTACTGTTTTGGAAGGGATTTGCATGGTTGGGCATCTAAATCTCATATTGCGACTGGTGATTTGGTTTCTGCTCACTGCCGATTTCACTGTGGTGAATATCATCATTGGCATCAGTGTCGCATTGCTATTGCCGGGTCGTCAAAGAGCCAAGGAAGCATTAAAAGATTGGCTGCGTGTGCTGGGTGAAGTTTTAGTAGCAATTCCCCAAGCGTATTTTGAGGCAATTGAAATCATCATCCGTCCTCATAAATACGAAGAAATCACAATGGAACGAGTTAAACCAGGACGCACACCAGGACTGATATTCCTGGATATATTCCTGATTACCTTTACACCAAAAACCATTGTCTTGAAATACCACGAAGATGGATGGTACGAAGTACACCGGGTGCGACGGAGGAAAAAAACATGAATCTGAATCTGGTATTAATTGCAATGATTTTAGCCCTGCTGATACCCATCTATGAGGCTTGGCAGGATGAAGATATTTGGCAGAAAATGTTGGCATTTGCCAGTATTGCCACCAAAACTTCAATCACGATCCTGGTGGTATCGGTGTTGCGTGATGATTGGATGATTGGTGTTGGCAGCGTCATTATCTTGAGTGTAGGGAATGCTGGATTAATGTTGCTGGCTCATGTACTCAAACGAATGAATGAAATATGATTGACTTTATCAGTTATTTGTGCATAGGTGTAGGAATGTTCTTTTGGTTTTGGGGAACTTCTCACCTGCTGGGAAAGCGATCGCTATTGTTCAAGCTCCATAGTCTTTCGGTTGCGGATACCCTGGGGTCGATGAGTATCATCTTCGGCTTGCTTTTAAAAATACCCAGCGAATGGCCACTGCTGATTCTGGCTCTGATTTGCTTAGCCATTTGGAATACAGTGCTGGGGTATGTGTTGGCTTACTGTTCCAGTAGCAGGAGTAGCTATGAATGATAGTTATCTTTATATAATCGTCGCTCTGCTACCCTTAACTGCCTGTATGGTGGTATTTCAGACTAATCCATACCATGCCTTAGTGATCCGTGGCATCTTAGGAGCAGTGGCAGCAATGGTATATGCGGTTCTAGGCGCTCCCGATGTTGCTTTGACTGAAGCCTTGGTGGGTACTATGCTGGCAATTACACTGTATGCCGTGGCGGTGCGTTCATCGTTGGTGATGCGTCTTGGTGTACTCCAAGAGCAAGCAGATGACGATGGTCTTTTTGGGCAACTGATGAATGACTTACGCACAATTCTTGGCAAACGCCACATGCGTCTGGAGCTAGTCAGCTATAGCGATATACAAACTTTACAGCAAGCACTGTTGGACAAAGAAATTCATGCTAGCTGTTTTCCACAGGAGCGATCGCAACATGAAGGAGCCTCTGAGGAAGAAAAGCCACCCTATCAGACTGCAACCAGGGTACGGCGCATTTATGAGATCGTGCAAACCGAACTTTCCTCACCAACCACAACCCTGACCTATGTAACACCAATTTTCACAAAACAAGCAGCAGATGAAAATACTCTGACCTTAGGAACTATGAGTACACCAAATTCAGGGACAAAGTAGATATGAAATGGGTTTACATTGCTGCGGGCATAGCGCTATATATCAAATTTATCGTTATACCCAATCCAGCAGCAGACTTACCGGATATCTCTATCGTCGAAGCGGTTGTACAAGATAGTGGGATACCCAATGCAGTTTCCGGTATCATTCTCAGAAATCGACTGTATGACACTATTTTTGAGGTGGTAGTATTTACGATCGCCATTATGGGTGTCTATTTTTTGCTGGCCAATGAAAAGCCATCTCAAAAAATCCATAGTTTCACTGACCAACCATCCATTGTTTTGGCGCGTCTCGGAGCCACAATTTCCGCCTTAGTCAGTATCGAGTTAGCTATTCGCGGGCATCTCAGTCCGGGGGGTGGTTTTGCAGCCGGAGTAGCAGGGGGAACAGCCATTGGTTTGATTGCCATTACTTCATCACCACAATGGATGCAAGAAATCTACCAACGTTGGCACGCTGCTACATGGGAAAAAGTTTCGGTTCTGGTTTTTATCGTACTAGCGGTTATCACTCTAGCAGGAGTAGAGTTACCGCACGGAGAATTGGGCGCACTTGTCAGTGGGGGAGTTATTCCTTTGCTGAATATTTTGGTTGCTGTAAAAGTCGCCTTGGGTTCCTGGGCAGCAGTTTTGGTTTTTATTCGTTATCGGGGCTTGTTGTAAGCTAGTAGTTTGCTCTCGTGACTTAGCTGTAGAACTATGACTCATGCTTGTTGTGGCCCTGGCTATGCTTCTCCAGAAGCAGCCACCAAAGCCCAAAGAGAAAAGGTGCTTTATGCCATCGCCCTTTATACTGGTACTGGTATCGAAGAACCAGATTATCTCGCCACCGTAGACGTTGACCCCAATTCTCCAACCTATTCCCAAATAATTCATCGTCTATCGATGCCTTACATTGGTGATGAATTACATCACTTTGGCTGGAATGCTTGTAGTTCTTGTCACGGTGATGCTAGTAAATCCCGAAGATTTACAGTTATCCCCGGACAACGTTCTAGCCGCATTTATATTGTTGATACCGCAGATACCAAAGCCCCAAAACTGCACAAGGTCATTGAACCAGAAGAAATTAAAGAAAAGACTAATTTAACTGCGCCCCATACAGTCCACTGTCTCGCAGATGGCCATGTCATGATTTCTATGCTGGGGGACAGTGAGGGAAATGGCCCTGGTGGCTTTTTGTTACTGGATGACAATTTTGACATTGCTGGACGTTGGGAACATCAAACCCAAGGTATGCGATTTAACTATGACTTTTGGTATCAGCCGCGTCATAACATTATGGTGAGTAGCGAATGGGGCGCACCCAAAACCTATTATCCTGGTTTTGACCTCAACGACATAGCAGCTGATAACTATGGTCATCACGTACATTTTTGGAATTGGTCAACACGAGAAATTATCCAGAGTTTTGATTTAGGACAAGAAGGATTAATTCCCTTAGAAGTGCGCTTTCACCACAACCCCGACAGCACTCATGGGTTTGTAGCCGCAGCACTGAGTAGTAATGTTTGGCATTGGCAAAAACCAAATGGCCATTGGCAAATAGAGAAAGTAATTGATATCCCTGCGGTAGAAGTGGCAGGTTGGCCGATACCAGTGCCATCATTGATTACTGATATTTTGATTTCAATGTGCGATCGCTACATTTACTTTTCCAATTGGTTGCATGGAGATATCCGTCAGTATGATATCAGCGATCCATCCCATCCTCGACTCACTGGTCAAGTTTGGTGCGGTGGTTTGCTAGGTAACAGTGGTGAAGTTCAAGGTCATAAATTGGCTGGCGGGCCGCAAATGCTACAGCTGAGTCTGGATGGTAAACGGCTTTATGTGACAAATTCCCTATTTAGTACTTGGGATAATCAGTTTTATCCCGATTTATCTAAGACCGGCTCATATTTATTACAGATTGATTGTGACACCGAAAATGGTGGACTCAAAATTAACGAAGACTTCTACGTTGATTTTGGCAAAGAACCAGCAGGCCCCTCTCGTGCCCATGAGATGCGCTATCCTGGCGGTGATTGCACTTCAGATATTTGGATCTAACTCGTTCTATTTTGGATTTTAGATTTTAGATTTTGGATTTGAGGTTTTGGATAGTCAAATAGTTAGTAGATAAGCTTTTTGGCCATCCATCTATCATATAATGTTCTGCTAAAGGGCTAATCACTTATGATTACCGCATCTTTAGCAAAATCCCAAAAGCCTTTCGCCCCTACCCCCTGCCCCTCTGCCTCCCTGCCTCCTAAAGTAGAATTCCATCATGATTGACCTCAGCGCTGAAGCTTGGGAAAAACGGTATCAAGAAAATCGAGACCCTTGGGATTTGGGCTGTCCAGCTCCACCATTTATCAATCTTCTGGCATCAGGGCAAGCCCCCAAGCCTGGACAAATGGCAGTTTTAGGCTGTGGAAGCGGACACGATGCGATGTTATTTTCAACAGCAGGGTTTGATGTCATTGGGTTTGATTTTGCTACCAGCGCCATTGCCCGTGCTTCTACTATTGCCAAAGCACGAGAACTGAACGTTCAATTTTTACAACGCAACATTTTTGAATTGCAAGCAGAGTTTCTACATAGTTTTGATTACGTGTTAGAACATACTTGTTTTTGTGCCATCGATCCAACGTTGCGATCGCAATATGTACAGCTTATAAAAAACTTACTACGTCCCAATGGTCAACTGATTGCCCTGTTTTTTACCCATAGTCGGTTAGATGGCCCCCCGTTTGGCATCAAGCCACAGGAAATTTTGGATAGTTTTTCACCCTACTTTGATATCATCCTGTTCAAAGCTGCAAAGGATTCCATCGCCAGTCGCAAAGGCGAAGAACACTTGGCAATTTTTCAGGTGCAAGGCTAGATTCTTGCCCTACATCCACACAGCCAACGCTCACAAAGGTAATTATTGCGATCGCCATAAGTCATCGTACCCAAGGCAATACGCGATACTTTCAGCCCACTTTTTCCCAGATTTACGTATGTAGTCATACTGTTTGCTCTACTTTTTGATAATGTTGTGATAGTTCTAAAGCCAGTTGTGAAGCGTGATGTGCCCAACGGTTATCTCATTTCAGCGCGATGGCATGTTTGGCCTATGTTTCTGCTTCTGGTATCCGATGGCACTCTTCTAGCTCAAATGCCAGCATCCCGTAAATATAGGGGTTATCTTGATGAGCATTGCAGAGCTACAAGGGTTACTTTGCAAAAGTTAGGCTATAAACTACTGTATCTCAATCAGATAACCGTAAATAATAATTATGAGATTAGGAATTTTGGATAAACAATGCTGTCGTGGCGATCGCTTTTCTTAAAATCAGGTAGTTGATGAGTGTTGACTGTTGACTGTCAATGCGTAAGTCCTAATTTATATGAAAAATTACCGAGTGCAACTTGTGAATCGCAATGACTTCGTTATAGAAGTAGCAGAAAGTCAGTACATATTAAATGCTGTAGAAGACACGGGTTTGCGGTTACCTGTAGGTTGCCGATACGGTGCGTGTATTAGTTGTGCAGCGCGTTTAATTGAGGGTAAAGTGCATCAGCCTGGAGCCTTAGCACTGAAATCTGCACAGGAAGCAATGGGCTTTGTTTTACTTTGCATTGCTTATCCCCGCTCAGATTGCAAACTTGAAGTGGGGGTAGAGTGCCAAGATGAACTTTACATCAATCCGTTTAAAGGTCATCGCTGAAATCAAAAACTCTATGCCACTTGCAGGAGTTTTTGGGCATGGGGCATTGGGCATTGGGTATGGGGAAACATTAAATTTATTCCTTTACC